>CANFEI010000145.1 GCA_947445495.1 Alcaligenaceae bacterium | reverse complement strand
TTGGACTTCTCGGACATCGACGAAGTTCGTCGCTGTGTGGAGTTTTGTAATCAGCTACCTGTCCATCCACGTCACCCTTACGCTGGAGACTTAGTCTTCACCGCGTTTTCTGGTTCGCATCAAGACGCGATCAAGAAAGGCTTCGCCGTACAACAGGCAGATGCCATCTGGGAGGTCCCCTACCTGCCCATTGATCCGGCCGACCTGGGTCGCAGCTACGATGCGGTGATTCGCGTCAACAGTCAGTCCGGTAAGGGGGGGGTGTCCTATCTGCTTGAACAAGAACATGGGCTGGCCTTGCCACGTCGTCTGCAAATCGAATTCAGTCGTGCTATTCAACGTGTGACTGATGAGACCGGTCGCGAAGTGACGGCCGCCGATGTCTACAACATCTTTAATACCGAATACCTGACGCAAACGGAACCCTGGTCGCTAATCAAGCATCGCATTACCGGCGACCCTTCAGCCGCCGAAGGCCAACACTTCGCTATCGAGGTTGAGTTTGCCGTTGACGGCAAGCGTCGCGCCCTTACGGGAACCGGCGACGGCGCAATTTCAGCTTTCGTACATTCGTTAGGTGAGCCCATACGCATCATGGATTACCACGAACACGCCATTGGCACGGGAACGGATACGCGAGCTGCATGCTACGTTGAGGTTCGTATCGGTGACGCACCGACGGGCTTTGGTGTGGGTATTGATCGCGACATTGTGACGGCTTCTTTTAAAGCAGTTCTCAGCGCACTGAATCGTCACCTGAAAAACTAAGGCGTTTCAATGATCGGGCTCTTTAATAGCAGCCCGATTTTTTTACTTACCATTGCCCAAAAAAAACGCCCGCGCGTTTATGTGCATGCGTCGCGCGCACGACATCCTCATCTGACATCGTGACACGCCTTTTGCGTCGCGCCATCCAGTCAAACAACTGACTTCTGAGCTGTTCACGCGTCGCGGCGTGCCCCCCATCACGCCCCAAGTCATAGAGCTCTTGCGGATCTTTTTCTAGATCAAATAGTTGTTCTGGCTCATCGAGCCAATATACATAGCGCCATCGATCGGTTCGCATCGAATAGGCGCGCGACTGTTGCGGCGTTTTATTCAACAACAATCGTGCCTGTCTAAAACTGTAATCCAGCTCTGAAAACGCCGCCTGACGCCAAACAGGCGACTCCCCGCGCAGCAAGGGCAATAAGCTCATTCCTTCGATCCGCTGCGAAGCGCCTTCTACACCAAGCGCATCTAAAAAGGTCGGTACGAAATCTACCGCTTCAACCATTCTTGCATCCACTGTCCCTCGGGTTGCATCCGCGCGGTGATCAGGGTCCATGACAATGCAAGGCACTCTCTGTATCGGATCGTAGAACAGTTCTTTTTCACCTAGCCAATGATCTCCTAGAAAATCTCCGTGGTCCGATGTAAATACAATCATCGTATTCTTCATCAATCCCGCCGCTTCCATGTAATCAAACAATCTGCCCAAGTGATCATCGAGCTGGTGTATCAAGCCCTGATAGGCCGGACGTACCGTGCGAATACATTCATCACGACTAAAGTTTTGTCCTTCCTCATGCTGTCGATAGGCTGCCACCACCGGGTGGGCATCAATTTTTTCCTGCTCATTACGTACGACCGGCAAACACTGCTCGGCCGTGTACATATTGTGATACGGCGCTGGCGCCATATAAGGCCAATGCGGCTTAACGTAGCTCAGGTGTAACACCCACGGGGAGTCGCCCTTGCTGCGCATGAACGCCAAGGCCTGGTCTGTCATGTAGGCCGTTTCCGAGTGTGGTTCAGCGACGCGCGCCGGAAGACAAACGTTCCGCATGTTCCAGCCGCTTACGACCTCCCCCTTGGCATCAACGCCCGCGATAACGTAATCCGTCCACGGATCCTCTGACACGTATCCGTGCTGCTTCAAGTACGCGGGGTAACCGCTTTCGTGCCCTGGCGGATGATGTCCATCATAACGATCGATTTCCTTGAAGCCGCCCCGTCTAAGCAAGTGCGCGAGTTCGGACTGACCGTCGATGCCCAATCTCTGTAAACCTGCCACATCTGGAATCACGTGCGTCTTTCCAGCCAGGACAAGATCGCGTTGAGCACGCGCGAGGTACTCGCCTAGCGTGACCTCGCCGATTGCTAGTGGGACTCGATTCCATGTCGTACCGTGGCTTGAGGGATAGCGGCCTGTGTAATAGCTCATGCGTGACGGCCCGCACACGCCCGAGTTCACAAACGCTCGGCTAAACCGTACTCCTCGTTTTGCTAACGCATCAAGGTTCGCCGTTTTTAAATACGGGTGGCCCTGGCATCCCAGGTGATCTGCACGGAACTGGTCGGCCATGATGAAAAGAATATTTTGTACCTCGGACATGACTGACCTCGATCGCGTTACTGTTTTTGCAACGCGGCGATTTCCTCAGGCTCAAAGCCTGCGGCTAACCGCGCTTGCACATTGAAGGGCCCTTTAAGCTTAGGGGCACGATACGTTAAAGCGAGCGCAGCGTATTGCGCCACCGGATCGAAACCACGCTGCGCACAAAGCCATCGGTACCAATAATTTCCAATCGCCACATGCCCGATCTCTTCACGCAAAATGAGATCAACGATCTCTGCGCCACGACGATCTCCACCACTTGCGAGCTTATGCCTGACTGCGGGTGACGCATCCAACCCGCGCGCCTCAAGCGTGCGAGGCACGAGTGCCAAACGCGCCAATACATCCTGTTGTGTGCGCTCTGCCATCTCCCACAACCCATCATGCGCAGGGAAGTCGCCATAGCAATAGCCTAGGTCGGCCAAATGCTCCGACAACAATCGATAGTGCTCAGCCTCCTCGCGCGCTACCTCCATCCAATCGCGGTAGAACTTGTCGGGCATCCCAGAAAATCGCCACACGACATCCAGAGCAAGGTTGATCGCATTGAACTCAATATGTGCCAAGGCATGAATAAGTACCGCACGTCCCTCTGGGGTATGCACACTACGCGACAGAAGCTCGGCGGGCGGGACCAAGTTCAAAGCAGGGCGGCCAGGGTGTTGTGCGCGAGGTTCCTCGCGACCGCACAAATCGGCATCGCAATCAACCACGGCGGTGGTATCTACCTGCGCAATCCAGGCAACTTTTTCATCCCAGGAAACCGCTTGCAACGCAGCGAGGGCAATTTGTCTAATTTCGTTCACAGGTCTTCGTTCCGCGATCCGGCGCTCTTGGTAATATGGTGATTATGTCTGATCTACTCTCTTCCGCAAACAGCCAACTACCTGCCCGTATTCCTCTGGCCGCCTTGTTACCAGGCTTGCTTGGTCTGGCCCCTTTTTGGGTGCTTGCTTTATCAACCATCGTCGGGACGGGGTTAGATCCACTCATCGCGCTGACGGCACTCATCATGTACGGTGCCATCATCCTGAGCTTTGTGGGTGCCTTGTGGTGGGGGCTGGCTGTACATGCTTCGGCGGATGCGCCACGCGGCACGCTCTTTATCTGGAGCGTCTTTCCCGCACTGATTGGTTGGTTCGCCACACTCGCTCTGCCTGATGTAGGGCTGAGAATGCTCATGGCCGGCTTAGCCCTGCAATGGGTGCTCGACGGACTGCTTGCACGCAAGGTGCCAGGTCTCATCCCAGGCTGGATGCTTCGCTTGCGCACCATGCTAACCGGTGGCGCCGTGGGCGCCTTGGGGTTGGCGTGGTGGCAACTCGTTTAAGCGCGTGATTGCTTAGACAGATTTAGTTTTTTTCTTGGCCTTCTTGGCTTTCTTGGCCTTCTTTTCCGGCACGCCTAGCATCGTCGATCGGCAGCTCGCCGCGCCACAACGACATTCGTACTGTAGCTTGAGCGCCTTCGTTAGCTTTTCATCCTCAATGACAAGGCCATAATCGTAGTTCAGCTCTTCGCCACGCTTGATATCGCGTTTGGCCACGATGTAAACACGCCTGCCGCCTTTGCCTTCTGAGCTTTCACAGTTCGGCTCACAAGCATGATTAATCCATCGAGCCTCATTGCCATGATCATCACCATCAATGACCTTACCCGAGCTTAACGAAAAGAAGAAAGTATGAAAAGGGTCGTCAGGGTTTGTCGGATGTCTACGATCGGCTTCCTTGTTGCTAATGGTTTTGCCACCGTACTCAATGATGCGCGTGCCTTCAGGGATATTGCGTGCCGCGAATACGCCGTTGCCGTGCACCTTGGAACGCCTAACGATATGCCAAGGTTTTTCTGCTGTTGTCATGGATGATGCTTCTAAAGATCAGGTGTTTTTCACACCAAAACAATGTTGAGGCTCAGGGAAAGCTCCACTGCGCACCTCGTCGGCATACTGCTCAACCGCCTTGCGCATCATTGTATCGAGATCGGCATAACGTTTGACAAATTTCGGCACACGCTCGCCACTTAATCCCAAAATGTCTTCTGTCACCAGAATTTGTCCATCGCAAGCGGGTGATGCACCGATGCCAATCGTAGGAATCGAAATCTGTGCAGTAATGTCTGCTGCCAGCGCTTCCT
>CANFEI010000144.1 GCA_947445495.1 Alcaligenaceae bacterium | reverse complement strand
CAGGCGCGGGTGCAAGCGTCGCAGCGGCAGGTGCACGTAAAGGGACAGACGCGGGCTCCAGCACCGTCAGACTCGCCGCAGGGACCCAAGGCTTTTCGATACCCAGTTCTGCCAGCCAAGCGACTTGCAGCGAGCTCAGTGAAAGCGGTGAAGGACGGGTGTCTGTCATAAATGAGGACGGCTTTGCCTAGGGACTCAAGACTGCTCGAATACTTTTTTCAGTACCAGCGCATCTTCACGCTGGGCTCTTCCTGCAGGATAGTAATCCCGACGCACTCCGATCTGGACAAAACCTTGCTTGGCATAAAAATCGAGTGCCTGAAGATTGGAGGGTCGGACCTCGAGCAACAGACCCTCTGCACCGCACTGACGGGCACTGCGCGCAGCCTGCTCCAAAAGTTGTCGACCAAGGCCTTTGCCCTGCCGCTCGCGTGTGACGGCAATCACGAGGATGTGCGCGAGATCGGGCGCTAGCATCGCGATACAAAAGCCAATGAGCTCGCTATTCTGTCGTAGCACCCAGGCAGAGTAGCCTGCGGCGAGCGCATCCTCAAAGTTCTTTACCGTCCAAGGAAACGATTGCACCGCAGATTCCAGTGCCACGACCTCTGGCAAATCGGCGACAGTCATCGGCAAGAGTGCAACCGCCGTGGGCGCATGCGCGCGCGGGTTACCGCCAAGCCCTGCTGCACGCTCAGCCGTCGTAAAGGCAACCTTATCGCGTAAATAAAATGGCGCGGCTTGTTCTGGTGGCACAGCCTGGCCTTGTTTGAAGGCGCGCAAAGCTAAAGGCGCCATCGCTTGCGCCTCTGGCCGAGCGGTTAAATCATCTTCGATCCATTGTTCGGGCAACCCGACTCGAGCCCCCAACACACACCACCCTTCTCCCACCAAACACACGTTGGGAGCATCCACGACTTCAGCGGCCGCACGCTGCAACCAAAGCGCTGCGCGTTGCGAAACAAATAGAGGGGCGTCTACGGCTGCCATCAGCACAGGCGGCTGCAAGACCAGCAAGCCCTGTGCAGGCGTATCCACGTAGGCTGCAAAGTAAATCTCTTCCATGCGCGCATCCAGCGCCGCCAATATCAACTGGCCCGGGTGTCTGACACTCGTCGTCGCCGCCACAGCGAGCAATGCTCCCACTGGGATCACGGGAAGCCCCAATGCCAAACCGAGACCTTGCGCCACGCCACACGCCACGCGTATCCCGGTGAAGGCGCCAGGCCCCTGACCGAACGCCACAGCGCTGAGCGCGTGACGAGAGACTGCACACTCCTCCAACAGCGCCTCGATCAAGGGCAATACATTGGCTGCGTGCCCCGAGGTTCCTTCCAGTGCGCGTTGCGTGGTGGTGCACTGACCGTCGCGCTCGGACACAAGCGCCACTGTGCACAACGTGGTCGAAGTTTCGATCGCAAGAATATGTGTCATGCCGCAATTGTAATGAAGCGGCTGCGAGCAAGCGAAAGGCGCTGCGCAGGAAACAAATCATGACAATCAGCACGCTGCGCGCGACGAGCCTGATACATCTTGTAACAACTTCACGATTCGCTTTTTTTCATTTGTAAAACCTTGTAAGCGAGACGCTGCAAACGACTCAAGCGCGGTTACATTTTCACTCATGAATACTTTATATGCTTCCCCCTCACGCAAAATCCTCGTCGTAGACGACGACTCGCGCCTGCGCGAACTACTGCGCCGCTACCTAACCGAACAAGGCTTCGTTGTCCAAGTTGCTGAAAACGCTCGTGAAATGACCAAAATCTGGTATCGCGAACACATTGATCTATTGATTTTGGACCTGACACTGCCTGGCGAAGATGGCCTGTCCGTCTGCCGCCGCCTACGTGCAAGCCACGACAACACCCCCATCATCATGCTGACTGCCAAGGCCGAAGAGATCGATCGAATTGTTGGGCTCGAAATGGGCGCGGACGACTATTTATCTAAGCCCTTTAACCCACGCGAACTCTTGGCCCGCATCAATGCCATCTTGCGCCGGCGCAGCGTCGACGAGCATCCTGGCGCGCCGAGTCAAGAAAATGAATCCATCCACTTTGGGCCCTACGTTTTAAGTCTTTCAACCCGCACCCTCTTGCGCGACGATTCCGTCATCCCCATCACCACCGGGGAATTCTCCGTCCTCAAGGTGTTTGCACGCCATCCTCGCATCCCTTTATCTCGCGACAAACTCATGGAGCTCGCACGCGGCAGAGATTACCGCGCCTACGACCGCAGTCTAGACGTTCAGATATCACGCTTGCGCAAAATACTAGAAAACAATCCGTCCAAACCCGCCTACATACAGACGGTCTGGGGGCTCGGCTATGTGTTTGTGCCCGACGGTCGCTACTGAGTGCACCCACGACCCACGCACGCGTTTAAGACTGACTAGAGGCCTCCAAGGCCCTGAGCAAAACAACTGCGTTGACCGCGATCCCTTCTTGGCGACCCAGGTGACCGAGCCCTTCATTCGTTTTCGCTTTGACATTGACAGCTTGCGACGAGACGCCCAAGTCAGCAGAGATATTGGCGACCATCGCCGCCGCGTACGGCCCAATCTTGGGTTGCTGCGCATGGATCGTTGCATCCACATTTACGAGCGCCCAACCCGCTTGTTGGACGAGTCGATAAGCCTCGCGCAACAGCACGCGACTATCCGCCCCCTTAAAGGCAGGATCTGTGTCTGGAAAATGCCGGCCAATGTCGCCTAAGCCGGCAGCGCCAAGCAAGGCGTCCGTAATGGCATGTAGCAGCGCATCCGCGTCGGAGTGGCCTTTTAAACCGTGCGAGTGCGCAAGCGTGACGCCACCCAAAATCAATGGACGTCCTTCAACCAAGGCATGCACATCAAACCCCTGACCAATCCGAAACGCAAAATGACTCATAGCCAAGATTCCACCCATTCAAAGTCGTCGGGCCACGTGATCTTGGTATTGCGACCTGATCCGGGTACCAGTAGCGGCGCGTAGCCAGCAGCTTCCATCGCCTGCGCTTCATCTGTCGGCATATTGTCGGTGTTGGTTGCGTGGACCAGCACACGCTCAAGCGCCTCGCGCAATAAACCTGCACGAAACATTTGCGGTGTCTGCGCGAGCCAGAGGCGATCGCGCGCGAGCGTGGTCTCTACCGCGGCAATGCCTGAGGGTGCAGGGGCGACGGTACGCGCACGCTTGACCGTGTCTGCAACGGGGAGCGCAAGCAAACCACCCACACCATTCGGCAGGCAAGCATCAATCAGGCGTCCTAGCGCATCCGCAGGCAGCCCAGGGCGTGCGGCGTCGTGCACAAGCGCCCAATCGTCGCGCGCGAGCTGCGCGTCGCATAGCGCGTTGTAGACGGTCTGTGCGCGTGTTTCGCCTCCACAAGGCACACAGACGACACGGGCCAAGCCTTCAAGGACCTCAACGGCTTGATCGTCCTCTGGCGCGACGGCGACGCGGACTTGATCAATCCGCATGTCGACCAACAGCGCCTGCACCGTGCGTCTAAGCATGGCTTGCCCCGCAAGTAAGCGATACTGCTTCGGAACGGGTGCTTCATGCCCCTTGAGCGCACGTGCGCCAACCCCTGCAGCGGGCACGAGTGCGACTAGGCGATCTTGCGGTTTTAAGGGTTCTGTACGGCTCATAAGCGCTTGATTTTATAATTAACTGTCTAACCGTGCCCACTTGGCGAGCACGCCCTTCTCTGACTGGTCCTGAATGTCTGTTGTAGCACCCTCTGTTTCTGCCTTATTGGCCTCCCTCAAGCCTGGCCAGCGCTATACGCACCCCACCCCGCCCGGGTCAGGGGATGCCTGGTTGCTTACAGAATTGGCCGCCGCGGCCGGCAAGCCGATTGTCGTGCTGACCGCCGAGCCTCTCGAAGCACAACGGCTCGCCGAAGAAATTCCGATTTTCTCTAGCAAACTGCGTGTGCGTCCTCTGCCAGACTGGGAAACCCTACCGTACGACAGTTTCTCGCCACACCAAGATCTCATTTCCGAGCGTCTGCGCACCCTGCACGCCCTCATGCTCGGTGAGGTCGACGTCTTAACCGTCCCCATCACCACGGCGCTTTATCGCCTTGCGCCCCCAAGCTTTCTCGCGGCGTATACCTTTTCGTTCAAACAAAAAGACAAGCTCGACGAGGCCGCACTGCGTGCGCAACTGACGCTTGCGAACTATGCGCATGTTTCGCAGGTGACCGCGCCGGGTGAGTTCTGCGTACGCGGTAGTCTGATCGACTTGTTTCCGATGGGCTCGGTCGTGCCCTATCGCATCGACTTGTTCGATAACGAAATTGAATCGATTCGCGCCTTCGATATCGACACACAGCGCAGTCTCTACCCCGTCGGCTCCGTGCAGCTCTTGCCCGGCCGGGAGTTCCCGATGGACGAGCCAGCACGCAACCACTTCCGTGCGCAGTTTCGCGAAGTCTTTGAGGGCGATCCCTCGCGCGCCCTGCCTTATAAGGACATGGGTAACGGGATTCCCTTCGCGGGGGTTGAATACTACTTACCCTTATTCTT
>CANFEI010000143.1 GCA_947445495.1 Alcaligenaceae bacterium | reverse complement strand
GAAAATAAATATCATTGGGCATCGAGCGCACCATCACAGCAAGCAGCGCGCCAAACACAGCAAACGGCACTGCCAAGAGCACTGCGATTGGCAGAGACCACCGCTCGTACTGGGCAGCCAAAATCAAGAACACCATAATGATGCCAAATGCGAACGCTAGCCCAGAAGCCGTCCCGGTGCGGATCTGCTGATAGGCTTGGCCCGCCCAAGCTAACTCGTAGCCGCTAGGCAGGGTTGCTTCTGCCACGCCCTGCACCACCTTGATTGCTTCTCCAGAGCTCACTCCAGGCGTCGCACTACCAAGAACCTTTGCGGCGAGAAAGCCATTGAATCGCTCAAGTTGTTCCGGACCGACAAGAGTCGATACGGTGATCAAGGCCGAGATCGGCACCATGCTGCCATTGTCGGCACGCACATAGATTTGACCCAAATCGGTCGGGTTCGCACGGTACTGCGAATCTGCCTGCATCTGCACACGATACGTGCGTCCGTTCAAGTTGAAATCATTCACATACAGTGAGCCCATCAGCGCTTGCAAACTAAAATACACATCAGACACTGGGATACCTAACGAAAGCGCTTTGGCCTCATCTACCTCAACGTATAGCTGAGGGGAGGTTGGTCTAAAAAAGGTATTGATCCCCGTTAAGTTTGGCTGCTTCTTGAGCTCTTCGATAAAATTATTGGTGACGAGCGCCAAGTTACTAACAGAGGGTTCACCTTTTGACTGTACATAGAATTCAAACCCCCCAGCGGAACCTAAACCACGAATAGGTGGAGGATTAAACACCAACGCCATACCATCGGGCAGGGTCATTCCTAGGCCCGTAAATTTCTTCGCGAGCTGATCTGAAGACGATTCGCGTTGATCCCAATCTTTAAGAGGAATAAAAACCGTGCCCGCATTGGTGCGGCGTCCGCCCCCAATAATATCGTTACCCGCAATCACAAACACACGTGCAACACCGGGATCCTGAGCAATCTTTTTCTGAAACGCATCGCCCGTTTCCTGGGTGCGCTGCAAACTGGCCCCATCAGGCAAGACCAGCGCACTAATGAGATAGCCCTGATCTTCTGGCGGCACAAATCCACCAGGAACCATCCGGAACATCACAAAACAGCCAACAACGATCGCACCAAAAACGGACGCACCCAGCACGCGGTGATGCAACGTGTACTTGACCAACCCCATATACCGATCTGTAAACGAGGCAAAGGCACGATTAAACCAACGAAACGCCTTAGGCTCATGGTACCCAGGCTTGAGTAACACAGCGCAAAGCGCAGGCGTAAGCGTCAACGCCACGACACCCGACAACACAACCGCCATAGCCACGGTCACAGCAAACTGTTGGTATAACTTTCCCGCGATACCACCCAAGAAGGCCACCGGTATAAACACAGCCGACAACACCAGCACAATCGCAACCACCGCACCAGATACCTCCCGCATCGCTTCATAGGCGGCCTCTTTTGGGGACAACTCTCGCTCAGCCATCAAGCGTTCAACGTTTTCCAGCACCACGATTGCATCGTCCACCACAATACCGATCGACAGCACCATGGCAAACAAGGTCAGCGTATTAATCGAAAAACCAAAGGCCCACAGCCCAGCGAACGTACCGATCAGCGATACAGGCACTGCAATGAGTGGGATCAGGGTGGCACGCCAGTTTTGTAAAAACATGAATACGACAATGGCAACTAACACCATCGCTTCAGCAAGCGTCTTCATCACTTCATTGATAGACGCCGTCACAAATTTTGTCGTATCAAAGGGGATCACGTATTCGATACCTGGAGGGAATTTCTTTTCAAGCTCTTGCATTTTTTTGCGTACGCTATCAGCGACAGCGAGCGCATTGGCGCCCGACTGCAGATACGTCGCGACTAACGCAACAGGTTTGCCCAGCAACTTGGTGTTCGCGTCATAGTCAGCTGCGCCGAGCTCCACGCGCGCAACATCTTTCAGCCGCAATACGCCACCGGCGCCCGTCGAGCGAATGACAATCTCACCAAACTGCTCTGGCGTGACTAGGCGTCCCTTCGCAGTCACGGTATAGACGAGCTGCTGCCCATCCGGCGCGGGCTCTTGACCAATCTTTCCAGCAACGTTTTGTTTGTTTTGCGCCGCGATTGCTGCCGCGACATCCGGAGCCGTCAAACCGAGTTGTGCCATACGATCGGGTTTGAGCCAAACCCGCATTGCATAATCCTTGGCGCCCAAGACAGCAGCATCCCCCACCCCTGGCAGACGCTTTAATTCATCCAGCACATTGACTAGCGCATAGTTAGACAGATACAAATTAGAGTATTCGTCTGCGGGCGACGTAATGGCAGCAACCATCAGAATGTCGTTAGAACGCTTCTGCGCGGTCACGCCAAATTGCCGCACAACATCTGGTAGTCGAGGCTCTGCAATCTTGACTCGGTTATTCACGTTGACCGTTGCCGTATCAACGTTGGTGCCCACCTCAAACGTGGCCGTGATCACCAAGGTGCCGCTGGACTGCGCAACAGAACTAAAAAACAAAAGGTTCTCTACTCCGGAAAGCTGTTCTTCGATGGGGCCCGCCACAGTGCGTGTGAGGGTCTCTGTAGAAGCGCCTGGATAGTTCGCCGTAATAATCACGGTCGGTGGTGCAATCTGCGGATACTGAGCGATAGGCAGTCCACGCGCAGCCATCAAGCCGGCGATCACGATCGTAATAGAAATAACGGCCGAGAAAATCGGCCGCCCAATAAAGAAGCTCGAGAAACTCATCGAGTTTCCTTAGGAGCTTGAGGCTGGACCTCAAGGGGAACTAGCTTAGGGTTTACTACCGCACCTGGGCGAATTTTAATGATTTGGTCCACCACAACCCGATCACCTGACTTCAATCCAGATAAGACCACCCAATTCTGTCCCAACCATCTACCCATCCTCAGAGGAGTTGAGATCACTTTGTTATCGCTACCGACAGTCCAAACCATATAACCACGATCACTTTGGATCACTGCGCGCTGCGGAACAAGAAATACATTCTCCAGACTGCCTGTCGTGATTTTCACCCGCAGAAACTGTCCGGGCAGAATTGCACGCTGAGGATTAGGAAATTCGGCTCTTAACTGTTGCGTTCCCAACTTAGGATCAATAAACACGGAGCGGAAATTCAACCGTCCTGGCTGATCATAGGCCTGGCCGTTACCCAACAACAATTGAACCGGCGCATCCACTGGAGCATCCAAACGCCCTGCCGGTAGCTGAGCCGCATCAGCGCCCGACAAGCCGAACCGCACCCAGATTGGATCAACCTGGTAAATTGAAGTGAGCCAACCCGCATCGCCGATGCTGGTAATGAGATGGCCTTCAGAGCGCAAGGCTCGCCCGGAGATTCCATCAACGGGAGCCGTCACTGTTGTCCACTCAAGATTTAACTTGGCCGTCTTTAAGGTTGCCTGCGCAATCTCATTGACCGAGGTCGCATCATCATATTCTTTCCGGCTGACCGCTTGTTGACTGAACAGTTTTTTGAGCCGTACCGCTTCTCGTTCGGTTTGTTTAGCGCGGGCTTGCGCTTCGTCTAACGCATTTTGAAAAGGAACCGGGTCAATCTGAAAGAGCGGTTGACCCCTTTGAACAGGGGCGCCCTCAACAAAGAGCCGCTTGAGCAAAATTCCGTTCACACGCGCTCGCACTTCAGTTTCTTTCGCACCCTCGGCCTGTCCAGTCACCTCTAGGGTACTTGGCACAGAAGTGGGACGCGCTTCAATGACTGAAACAGGCAGAGGGCCTGTCGGTGCCCCTTGCGAAAAAACCGCTGGCGCAACAGCCAAGAAGCAGGCCAGAGCAAGTAGCTTTCTAAAACAACCTTTCGCCAACAATCGATGTAAAACGATCGTTTCACCCGCTACCGCTTTGATCATGAAAAATCCCAGCATAGATGCTTGACTTTGCATTTTATACGGGTAAACCTCAGTGCGCCCTGCCCAGCGCGCCTTACTTCAGATTTCTGCAAATTTCCTGCGTGACCTCTGAGCACGAGGACAGCCCGCCCAAATCCCTAGGAATTGCTTTACCTTGCGCCAACGTAAGTTCTACCGCTCGATCCACCCGTTGGGCAGCGTCAATCAAACGCTGGTCCGTATGACGATCACCTAGCCAGCGCAGCATGAAAGACCCAGATAAGACCGTCGCTAAGGGACTTGCAATGTTTTGGCCTGCGATGTCGGGGGCCGAACCATGTGCGCCCTGAAACAGGCCATGTCTGTCTCCGAGCTCGCCCGAGGGTGCGATACCCATCCCACCGACGGTTGCGGCGCCCAAATCCGAAATGATGTCGCCAAATAAATTTTCTGCAACGATCACATCGTAAAACTCGGGACGCTTGACCAAGTGCACGGTAATGGCATCCACATAGGCGTAATCAATCGCCACGTCCGGGTAGTCTTTGGCCACATCATCACAGACAGACCGAAAGAAGGCATAGCTTCGCAAAATGTTTGCCTTATCGCAGACCGTCATTCGACGCTTGTG
>CANFEI010000142.1 GCA_947445495.1 Alcaligenaceae bacterium | reverse complement strand
CACCAGAATATGTTTGAACTTATCTTGTTTGTAAATCGCGTCGTAAATGTATAAGACAGCGCCACCGGGATAGCCAAAAACGTGTTCTACGCCTTCGTCAGCCAAGCAACGCACGACGATGTCTGCGCCATTGAGTTCCATCAAGTCATTCCTTTCATTACCGGCATCGCCCATATGACTGCATCCTCAGAAAAGAGAAACGCTGAACCGCGACAGGTTTTGCAACATGACCCGACGTTTTCAGACTCACGGAGCCTGGCCACCCGGACACCTTGCCAACCCGGCACGCATTCGCCATTCGGCTATGCACGCACCCAACAGGGGTGCACTGGATCGAAACGGAAGCGCTGACCGATGCTTGTGGCAGGGGCAGCAGCAAAAGTTAAATGGCAAAGAGGGTTGGGCGGTGACCCAAACTTTAAAAGCCATCGCACGAAAAAACGGTTAGTTTTTTGGCACGAGCCTGAAACTTTACCGTGTTGTGCGGCGCAGCGCAACTCGGCAATATCTACGAAATCGTTGGCTCGCAGAGCATTTAGGTCAAAATGTGCCTTTCGCCCCTAGCTTTTTCACCGTAGACGTCTAGACGGTGCTAGATTATTGAATAAATTGCTGCGCTGCACACAAAACCCCACTTGGGCGTGCGTTTGGCCCATCCCTGACCCCCTTTCAACACCCAATGAACGACGCAGTCAGCCAACTCCAGCGCTTTTTGTTTAGCCACCACTTGTATAGCGGTGTGCGTCGGGCTGCAGGCATTTTGCTGCCCATCACCATTCTGGGAGGAATCTTTGGATGGTATGGGGCAGGCCTCATTGCAACCTTCGGTGCGCTGTGCGTCGCCTTCATCGACCAACCCGGCCCTCATGAGCATCGGCTACGCGAAATGCTGGGTGGCACCCTACTGAGCACCATTACCGTTGCGCTGACCAGTTTGGCGTCAAGCCACCCCCTTCTGATTTGGTTTGTCGTGATCGGCCAGTGCTTCGCCTATTCAATGCTCTCGGTCTTTGGTAAAAAAGGCGGGCAAATCGGTTTCGCTTGTTTGTTGCTCATGACAGTCACCATGCACGAGGCGATGCCAACCAACGAGGTCTGGCTACACACACTGACTTCTTTCGCCGGCGGCCTTTTTTACACCTTGTTTAGCTATTCGTTAAGCCGTGTGATGCATGTTCGAGAAAAAGAACAAGCTTTGTCTGTTGCACTCTTCGCGACTGCCGATTATGTTGGCCGACGCGCCGATATGTATGACTGCGGCCGAGAACTCGAGGACAGTTATCGCAAACTGGTTGCTTGCCAATCAAGCATGACAGACAAACACCAAGCTGCGCGTGACATGGTCTTGCGCGGGCTAGCAAAAGCCGGCCTTATTACAGACTCGAAACGAATCATCTTGTGGAATCTGTTTATCGAGATGATCGATATCCTTGAAACACTGGTCGCCACGCGCACAGATTACGCACTGCTGAGAGAAAAACTAGGCGATTCCGATGCGCTATTATTTATGCGTGATGCGTTACGCAAGATGTCGATCGATCTTGACTACATCGCCTTGTCCGTCTCAAGAGAAGCGGCAGCCTCCCATCGTAGTAGCGTGAAAGCAGAACTGCGTGCGTTGGAATATGAAATCGAACAAATGACACGCAACGGTTTTGCGCAAAGCGATCCCAATACCTATAACTTATGTATTGAGATTCTTCGTCGCTTACGCCACAGCGCCGCAATCATTGAGCGCATGATCGAAGCCACCCAGCGTCAGCCGAATGCCAAACCCTTGGAATCCGCCATACTGGATCAGTCGCTCAGTCAGTTCCTGTCGCGTGAGCACTATCGCTTACGCATGCTCACCAGCAATCTGCGTCTTGACTCCCCGATTTGCAGATATGCCTTGCGCGTCGCTCTCGCGGCCGGTGTCGCCATGACCGTCTGGACGCTCGTGCCACAGCTCGCGAAACAAGGCTATTGGATCCTGCTGACGGTACTCATCATCATGAAGCCGGGCTTTGCGCTGACGCGCCAACGTAATGGCTGGCGTTTGGTGGGCACACTGTTGGGTTGCGCCATCGCGCTTGGAATTATGTTTGCCAACCTGAACAACTCTTGGCTACTCCTGATCATGGTGCTGTCAACCATCGTCGGTGGCAGCATGCTGCAGATCAACTACATGGTCGCGTCAGTCTTCAACACCAACGCCGTGTTACTGGCCTTCCACTTTGTCGATCCTACGGCATCGACTGTCATCGGGGATCGCGCTCTGGACACCCTCATTGGTTCAGTCATCTCGTTTGGCTGCAGCTACTTCTTGCCGTGGTGGGAAGCGCAATTTATGCCGTCGCTCACCCGTGCAGCCATTTCAGCCAATCGTGAGTATTTACGTGCCGGGTTGAAGTATGTCGCGGCGTTTCAACAAGCAGAGAAGAATCCTTTAAACGAGCAGGTTAAACACGCCGACTTAGCCTGGCGATTGTCACGTAAAAATGCATATGTTGCTCTGAGCAATCTGGCCGACGCTTTTTATCGGATGATGCTCGAGCCACACTCGCGTCAATGGCATGCGGTCGAATTTAATAATCTGATGATTCAGAACCATACGCTCGCGTCTCAGATTGCAACCGTGGTGCACACGCTCGCAACAGCCCCTGAAGCGCCAAGCGCGATGACAGATCATCTTCTGGCACTTGTTCCTTTTCTGGAAGCCCATCGAAGCGGCTATCTGCCACCACTGCCTACAATCGTGAGCGACGGTAGTCAGCCCGCGCTCAGCTATCCCATGACACAATTACACAATACGGTCGCTGCAATCGACCAAGAGATGTCCGTCATTCATCAACATTTAAAATCTGCTGCACTTTAAATACTCTCTTCGTTATCTCTTAAGGAAAATGATATGTCCCTCAAAGGCAAAGTCGCGTTAGTCACTGGTGCTGCGAGCGGTATCGGCCGTCAAGCTGCCCTCACCCTCGCACAAAAAGGCGCAGCAGTCGTCATCGCAGACTTGAATCAGATCGCCGCAGATGCGGTCGCACGACAAATCATTGACGCAGGCGGCAAGGCAATGGGTGTCGTCATGGATGTCACCGACGAAGCCGCTGTGAACGCGGGTATCGATCAAACGGTGAAACAGTTTGGCAGCATTGATGTACTGGTCGCAAACGCAGGCATACAAATCGTGCATCCGGTCGAGGAGTTTCCCTTTGCCGAATGGAAAAAAGTCGTGTCGATTCACCTGGACGGTTCGTTCTTGACCACTAAGGCCGCACTCAAACATATGTATGCTGCCGGGCGCGGCGGCTCGATCATTTACATGGGCTCGGTTCACTCACATGAGGCCTCGCGCTTGAAGTCAGCCTACGTGGCTGCCAAGCATGGCATCTTGGGTCTCGCCCGAGTCGTCGCAAAAGAAGGCGGGCCTCGGGGCGTGCGCGCAAACGTAGTGTGCCCGGGCTTTGTGCGCACACCTCTCGTCGAAAAACAAATTCCCGAGCAAGCGGCAGCTTTCAATATCAGCGAAGCCGAAGTGATTAAAAACATCATGCTGAAAGACACCGTCGACGGCGAATTCACGACCACCGAAGACGTGGCAAACGTGATCGCGTTTTTGGCGGGCTTTGAAAGTAATGCGCTCACCGGTCAATCCGTGGTTGTGAGCCACGGCTGGAGCATGCACTAAGCCGAGAGGGTGTTATGCGCCGTCGCGTCTGAACACAAGCTTGTCTTCAGTTGAGACGTCCGCGGCAAAGACGTACCCCTCCGCATCAAACTTCTTAAGCCCTTCGGGCTTGGTGATGCGGTTCTCAATCGCAAAACGCGCCATGAGACCGCGTGCGCGTTTTGCGTGAAAACTCACCACCTTCCACGCAGCGCCCCTCCCGTCTTGAAATACGCACTGAATCACACGCGCCTTGAGCTGCTTCAAATCGACCGATTTGAAATACTCCTCAGAGGCTAAGTTCACGATGATGGGGGCTTTGTCTTTTGCAAGGTGCTCATTCAAATACGGGGCAATTGTCTTTGCCCAGAACTGATAGAGATTCGTGCCGCCTGGATTATCCAGTTTGGTCCCCATTTCTAAGCGGTATGGCTGCATCAGATCTAACGGTCGTAACACGCCGTACAGCCCACTTAAGATCGCGACGTGCTCTTGCGCCCACTCAAGATCCTTTGCCTTGAGTGTCCCCGCCTCCAGACCTTCGTAAACGTCACCATTAAAGGCCAAAATAGCTTGCCGGGAATTTGACTGCGTAAAGCTCGGCTTCCAAGCTGCGTAACGATCGACATTGAGCTTGGCCAGAGCGGGGCTCAAATCCATCAACTCGCCGACTTCCGCGGCCGAGCGCGCCTTGAGCACCTTGATCAACGCTGCAGCCTCTTTAACAAACAAAGGCTGGGTATGGGTTTGCACGCTCAGAGCCGAGTCGTAGTCGAGCTTTTTAGCAGGCGATAGAACGAAGAGCATGGCGGAGGTCTCGCTTGATGAAGTGAACCAAAGGACTTAGTCCCTCAGTTTACTAGCT
>CANFEI010000141.1 GCA_947445495.1 Alcaligenaceae bacterium | reverse complement strand
CGCTTGCACTAGCTCACGCGCTTGCTCAGCCGTGTCAACCATCGGTATCAATAGATTCTGCACGCCAAGATCGAGTAACTGCTTAATGAGATGCGTTTGCCCAATCGGCGGACGTGCGACAACCTGCGTGTTGTAAGCGGCGCAGGCCTGCAGTTGCGACAAAATAGTAAGAGGATCAGTCGGTGTATGTTCACCGTCGAGCAGCATCCAGTCGAACTCAGCAGTCGCACAGATTTCTGTCGTGAAGGGATCGGGAATAGAGATCCACAGACCGATATTGGCCTTTTTGGCCTGCAATGATTTTTTAAATCGATTTGTGTAATCAGGCATGTGGATCTCCGATGGTTTACTTCGCGAGTACTTTGCTCAACGCGTCACCGATCTGGCTAGTAGATGCTTTGCCGCCAAGGTCTGGCGTCAAGGGGCCTTGCACGAGCACTGCTTCGATCGCTTTGACGATTGCGTCATGGGCATCGAGGTAAGGCTTCTGTGCTGCTCCTGTCAATCCGCGTCCGAGGTAGTCCAACATCAGCGCACCCGACCAGATCATTGCGATCGGGTTAGCAATGTTCTTACCCGCGATGTCCGGCGCCGAACCATGTACAGGTTCAAACAGCGAAGGGAACTTGCGGTCTGGGTTGAGGTTGGCAGATGGCGCTAAGCCAATCGTGCCGGTACACGCAGGGCCTAGGTCGGACAAAATATCGCCGAACAAGTTTGATGCAACAACCACATCAAAGCGATCAGGTGTCAAGACAAAGCGTGCGGACAGAATATCGATGTGCTGCTTGTCGGTCGTCACGCCTGGGTATTCTTTACCAATCACGGCAGCACGCTCATCCCAATAAGGCATGCTGATTGCAATGCCATTTGATTTGGTCGCGATGGTCAGGTGTTTGCGAGCGCGACGTGACGCCATGTCAAATGCAAAGCGAAGCACCCGATCGCAACCAATGCGTGTGAAGATGGATTCTTGCAAAACGATTTCGCGGTCCGTGCCTTCAAACATTTTCCCACCAACGGCGGAGTACTCGCCTTCGGTGTTTTCGCGGACAACGAAGAAGTCAATGTCCCCTGCTTTGCGATTCGCAAGCGGACAGGGCACACCGTCAAATAAACGAACAGGACGCAAGTTGATGTACTGATCGAATTCGCGACGGAACTTTAAAAGTGAACCATATAACGATGTGTGATCCGCCACGATCGCTGGCCAACCCACCGCGCCAAAATAGATCGCGTCGCAATCTTGCAGGTGCGACTTCCAATCGTCAGGCATCATTTGTCCAGCCTTGGCGTAGTAGTCGCAAGAGGCCCATTCAAAGTGACGGTAATCAAGGTTCAAGCCGAACTTGTCTGCGGCAGTCTTTAGAACTTTAAGTCCCTCAGGCATTACTTCCTTACCAATACCATCACCGGGCAGTACTGCAATACGAAATGGGCGGCTCATGCGCATATCCTCTTGTTTAAAACGTAGTGAATAAGATAGCGCGATGTTAACCGTTTCCTCGGTTTTTGCTCGTTCATTCACAAAGCAATGCTTATATCGACAGAAGCACCGTCACGTAAATGCCCTTCAAATTCGGTTTGAACCGTGTGCGCTATTTCTTACAGTTTGATGGGCCTAACGCATCTTGCGCTGCACGATCGAGGCTCAGGTTGAGTTCGTTCACCGTTGTAGCGGTATAGACTTTGCCCCCAGTCGCCGCGGCGACGCAGGCTGCCGCGCCGGTGCCACCGATATCCACTACATTTATTTTGAGGTGCGGTTTGGCTCTCTTGAGTTGCTGCGCAACATAACAAGGGTCACCGTTACAAGATTCCGCACCATCCGAAACCAACAATATTGTTGCCTCTCGGGTCACGCCATCCACCAATTGTCCGGCTTCATATAACCCGTCGCCCAATGGCGTGCCGCCTTTCGGGGTCAGTTGAGATAAGCGATTGATCAACTGCCCACTCTGCCCTGCAGCAAAACGCCCCATGTTTGTCGCAGTCGGACAGTTCTCTGCGACGACAAGTCCGGTACGCACATCACGCGGCAAGCGTCTCACGACATTGATCGTTGCCTGGCGTGCAATCGAAATCCGCGTCGGTTCTGCGGTGAGTCGCTCATGCCGAGCAATTTCCGAATCTGTTAGACGATAGCCAGGCAGACTAGCGCGTTGTTTCAGTCGTCCGAGCCATTTCTCATCCTCTGGCGTCGCTGCGATGTTCAGCGCCATCGAGCCCGACGCATCGAATATGACCACCATCTCTGGAGCGAGCTCAGGGGGACGATCGCTTGGACAAAGATTCTTGGCATTATCGATGGTCGCAGGCGCCTTCACCACGGGCTTCGGCGGCGGAGGTGGAGGCGGAGGCGGAGGCGGTGGTGGTGGCTCCGGAGGTTCAGGTTTTATTGGTTCCGCAGGAGGATCCTCGACAGGCGGATCGAGGGGCTTTGTTTGCGGCTCAGGCTCGGGTTTTGGCTCCGGCGTCGGCGTCACTGCTGGCGGAGCCACGGGTTCGGGCGTTTTGGGTGTTGCAATCGGACTCTGCGCGGGAATCTCTGGTGGCGCAATCGGAGCCTGCGGTGGGCTCTGCGGTGGGTGTCTGAACGAAATCGGACAGAACAACCACCACAACAAAAATAAAGCGAGTAACACACCAAGCGCCCCAAGAATCCAAGGCAAGACGCGGTGACCTTGGTTGGACGTTGTTGCGGGTAGGACTGGACGAATCAAGGTCGGACGTTTAGCTTTGGAGGCAATCGCGCTATCCCAAAACAAAAGGACTGGCTGGCCACCGACGCTATAGATCGCTTCAATAGGGGGTGGCTGACTCGCCTCGCGCAGCAGAGTAATCAGCGATGGATCTGAGTTTGGAATCGTTGATAGTGATACGGCGTGTGCTCGAATAGCATCCAGCCGTAGGAAAATCTGCGCGTCAAGTTCCTTCTGCTTCGTCCCACTCAGAGACGGGTAGGCAACCGGTTGCCCTTCTACGGTGCTGGACCAAGTGACTTGCCCACTCGGCTCAGTGACAGGCTTGGCATACAGTGCGACAACGCTCGGAGGAACAGAGCGCCCCAGTCCTTGGACGAGACGATCGTGCAGCGCTTCAAGTCCAGCAACGCTGCTGGGCTCGAAGCTACGCTGCGCGATCCGATTCACACGCTTACTGTGTCAGTATGGACGACTGGCGTTGAAGCTTATCAATCTCCTGCTGCACAGCGGTCACTCTGTTCTGAAGCTCTTGAGCATTCGCTGCCGAAGCGTTCACAGGTGTCGCATTCAATTGATTCAGTCTCGCGGTCGCCTGTCGAATCTGCTCGCTGACTGCCTCGTTACCTGGGTTGGTCGCCCTCACCTGTTGCAGATAGTTATTGACGCTGCGATTGATCGCCGAGATCTGATTACGGCGAGCCGTAGCATCCGCTTTGCTCAGTTCATTTTTCTTTTCTAAAGCTGCAAGCGCCTCGCGCAGCGCCACGTTGGTCTTACGTGCTTCAGCAAGTTGAGCCTCTTTGTCCTTCGCTCGTGCATCGTAGGACCCAGAGAAGTCACAATTCATTTTTGTGAGTAATCCAGCATCCCGCAAAGCACGCGGATCACAGCCTGCTTTATCGACTGCGCAACCTGAGAGCACAAGCGTTGCGGCAGCAACTATCGTCAAACGTATTTTCTGTTTCATAGGCTTAGCCCTCCACTTTGATTGACGAGCTCAGTGCATAGGCCGCATCAAGCTCTCGCTTCATCGAGTCTCGTGTGCGGCTGAGCTGAACTAGCTCAGTTTGTAGTCTTCTCGTATTGACACCGTTAGCCCGCTCTTTATCAATAATTTCTTGATAGCCATCCACTCGCGCATTGATGCCGGCAAGCTCTTTCTCTAAATAAGCCTTGTTGGCCTTGATGCGATCAAGCTCTTGCTTTGCTTTGCGTTGATCAACTTGGCGACTTGCTACCTGGCGTTGCAACTGTTGCAGAGATTGCTGATTTTCACGCAAGACAACATTTACGTTTTGTATACGCGTCTGCAACTTTTTGTTGTCACTTTGTACATCTTCAATAAACGAGTCAATGCGTTGCTCGTTGTTAGCGTATTTGGCACGTCTAGAGTCGAGCAAGTAGTTAGCTCCGGCGCCAACGCCACAGCCTGCAACCGCCGCGATCGCCATACAGGCCGCTTTGTTGCCAGAGTTACTGACTGCGCACGCCAAGGCTCCCGCGATAGCGCCCACCGCACAGGCTTGCAGTCCTGACTTGCTAAAAAACTTTGCATCCTCACCGCTCGTCAAACGAGGGTCAACATCGTCGCCACCCATGTTTTGACAGCCAGCTAAAAATACCGTGGTAATCAGTGCGACGATCGCAATGCCAAGTCGGCGGGGGAAAATATTCAACATACCAAGCGCTCCATTAGTTATTAACAACAGTCTTACAGGTGGTTAGCCAGTGATCCTGTCGGATTTTTTTATCCTTGATGTATTCAGAAAGATGCCTGACATAGGTGTCAAGATATACATCGAGGTTGTTGCTCT
>CANFEI010000140.1 GCA_947445495.1 Alcaligenaceae bacterium | reverse complement strand
GAGTCATGCCTTAACCTTGGCTAGACACCCCTCTGAGACAGATGAAAGAATGATGGTGCGTCTGTTGGCGTTTGCCTTGTATGCGCAAGAGGACCTGGCATTCACAAAGGGGTTAAGCGATACCGACGAGCCGGACGTTTGGCTAAAGGATTTGACCGGTGCCATTGATTTGTGGATCGAGGTGGGTCAGCCTGAAGAGCGTCGTATTCTGAAGGCTTGCGGTCGAGCTAAGCAGGTTGTGGTGTATTGCTATGCGGGGCATAACAGTAAGCTCTGGTGGGATTCCGTGCGTAATAAGCTTGAGCGAACTCGCAATCTGCGCGTGGTCTGCCTGCCATCGGACCGGACCAAAGAGCTTGCGTCTTGGGCGCAACGCACCATGACACTTCATGTCAACATTCAGGATAGTGAATTGTTTGTGTCGAGCGACCAAGGCCAGCTCATGCTCGAGCAAGAAGTCTGGCGGGAATGAGCAGCGCCAGGTTGCGATTGGCGCTGCGCGAGGAGTCCGGACTTAGACGCCCATTTGCATGGCGAGATCGCGAATATCTTTAGCGACGACATCCCACTTTTCTGTTGCAACCAGATTTGTCTTCTGCTCGGGGCCGTGCTCCGTTGGCCGAGGCCAGAAGGCAGTTTTGAGTCCGACCTTTCGCGCGGCGGCCAAGTCGTCGTTGTGTGCAGCACACATCATGACTTCACTCGGATCAAGCTGCAAAATCTTGGCAACGCCCAAATAAGATTGCGGCTGTGGCTTGTAGCAGTGAAACACTTCCGTAGATAAGTTTAAATCCCAAGGCAAGCCGGTGTACTTTGCGATGTCTGTCAGCAACGAGACGTTGCCGTTTGAGAGCGGGGCAATGATGTATTTGCTCTTCAGACGCGTCAGACCCGAGACCGCATCTGGCCAGCCATCGAGGCGATGCCACACTTTGTTGACATGTTGACGTTGCGTTTCGGTCATTTTTTCAAGACCAAACTCCGGTAATAACTGCTCGAGAGACTCGCGATGTAAAACATCCAGAATGGTCCATTCTCTCTGACCACTGCGTACCTTTTCCATCGAGGGCTGATAAAGCGCGCGCCACTTCACCGCCAGTGCTGTCCAGTCACAGGAGTAGCCATTCTCCGAACCCCAGCGGGTGAGATCGCGTGTGATGCTTCCACGCCAGTCGACCACGGAACCAAACGTGTCGAACACCATTGCTTTGACGGTCGAAGTGGGTGTGCTCATTTACATCACCGCGGACATGCCGCCATCAAGGTTGACGCTACTGCCAGTGACGTAACTAGAGGCCTCGGAGGAGAAGAAGGCAACGACATTGGCGACCTCTTCGGCACGACCGACACGACCAAGCGGCACATCCTTGCCGTGATTTTCGTAGAGTTGTTCCACAGAAATTCCGGCCTTGGCGGCTTTACGTTCGTGTTGACCTGCACGGATCAAACCAATACAGACGCTATTGACCAGAATGTTGTCGGCTGCGAATTCTTTTGATAAAGCTTTGGTCATGGCCAGGCCCGCGGCGCGTGTCACCGTCGTCGGCATCGATTTGGCGCGAGGTTGCTTAGCACCGATGTTTGTCACGTTGATGATGCGACCCCATTTGTTCTTGCACATTTCTGGGATGGCCAGACGCGACAAGCGAATCGCAGCGAATAGTTTGAGATCAAAGTCGGCTTGCCAATCTTTGTCAGTGACGGATTCAAACTCACCGGTTGCCGAGGTGCCGGCGTTGTTAATCAGGATGTCGATACGGCCATAGGCCTTTAGGATTTCCTGGATGATGCGCGTACATTCTGCGTCCTGACTGACATCAGCCGCAATGACGAGGACTTTACCGCCCGCTGCACGAATGTCAGCGGCTACTTGATCTAAGAGTTCCCGTCCGCGGGCTGCAATCACGACGGTAGCGCCTTCCTCGGCGAGCTTGATGGCGCACGCTTTGCCAATACCTTGAGATCCACCTGTGACAAGCGCCACTCTATTTTTTAGTCCGAGGTCCATTTGATATCTCCGTTTAAGCGTTTGTAAGTTGTTGTAGGTTGTACCGAAATACCTGCCGCATGACTAGTTATTTTAAGTCTCAGCGGCGACTTGCCGGAGTGCCTCTTCAAAGGCCTCTGCGGGCTGTGCACCTTGCAGCAAGTATTTGTCGTTAATAATGATGGAAGGGACCGAGTGAATACCCATTGAGGTGTATTTCATTTGCTGAGCACGGACGTCTGCAGCAAATTCGTCTGTGGCGAGGATGTCGGCCGCCCGTTTTGAATCTAGCCCAGCGCGGTTGACAGCATCGAGAAGGTTTTGTGCTTCATCAAGATCGACGGCTAACTGAAAATACGTCACCAGCAATTCACGCTTCAGCCGATGCTGCGCTTGTGTACCGCATTTAAGTCCCGCCCAATGTAAGAGTCTGTGCGCGTTAAAGGTGTTGTAGACGTGCTTGCGACCTTCAGGGTGAAAGGGGTAACCCACTGCTGCAGCACGCGCCTTAATTTCGTTTTGTGTGGCGCGCACTTGTTCAACTGTCTTGCCATATTTTTGGGTCAGATGTTCGAAGACATCTTGCCCGCCGGGCGGCATATCAGGATTCAATTCAAAGGGTTGGAAGTGCACGGCTACCTCGAACGCATCTCCAATTTTTTTGATTGCTTGCTCGAGGCCACCAAGGCCGACGGCACACCAGGGGCATGCGATATCTGAAACATAATCAATCTTGACTACCATGAGCTTTCCGATTCTGGAGTGGCTGATACATGATGGATGCTGAGGTCTGCGCCTACGTATTCATCTTCGGGGTCCATGCGCAAACCTAGGGTGAGTTTCAGTAAACCATAGACTGCAATCCCACCAATGAGTGCAATGGCCACACCTGTAGCGGTGCCAATGAGTTGAGCGGTGAGGCTTACGCCTCCGATTCCCCCGAGGGCCTTCTGCCCAAAGATGCCGGCTGCGATGCCTCCCCAGACTCCGCACAGTCCGTGCAGTGGCCAAACTCCCAGCACGTCATCGATTTTCCAGCGGTTTTGTTCGGCCGTGAAGGCAGCCACAAAAAGTCCACCGGCGACGAGACCTACCACGAGCGCACCTAAGGGATGCATCAAGTCTGAACCAGCGCACACCGCAACAAGTCCGGCGAGTGGGCCGTTGTAGCTAAATCCGGCATCGTTCTTACCAAAGAACCAACCCGCGAGCGTGCCGCCAACCATGGCCATGAGCGAATTCATGGCCACCAGACCACTTATTTTTTCTATGGTCTGTGCGCTCATAACGTTAAAGCCGAACCAGCCGACCGTTAAGATCCAAGCCCCTAAAGCGAGAAAGGGGACATTGGACGGGGGGTGTGCAGACATACGGCCGTCTTTGCGGTAGCGACCGCTGCGCGCGCCGAGCAAAATGATCGCGGGCAATGCGATCCAGCCACCGACGGCGTGAACCACAACCGAACCCGCAAAGTCGTGGAACTCTTCACCCGTTAATGATTTGAGCCAAGGCTGAAATCCAAACATGTGTTCAGGGTTCCATGCCATGCCTTCGAATATTGGGTAGATAAACCCCACTAGTAAGAACGTGGCAAGAAGCTGTGGATTGAACTTTGCGCGCTCGGCGATCCCGCCAGACACAATTGCAGGGATGGCAGCCGCGAAGGTGAGTAGGAAAAAGAACTTCACGAGCTCGAAGCCGCTTTTTGCGGTGAGTTCCTCTGCACCCATCCAAAAGTTCAAGCCGTAGGCTAAGCTGTAGCCAATAAAGAAATAGGCAATGGTTGAGACCGAAAAATCGACCAGGATTTTGACTAGTGCATTCACCTGATTTTTTTGTCTGACCGTGCCGAGCTCAAGAAACGCAAAACCCGCATGCATGGCAAGAATCATGATGGCGCCTAAAAGGATAAATAGGGCGTCGATTCCTGATTTAATGTTGTCCATGTTGATTCCGTATAAGGGCGATTTAAAATTTTCGCACCATGTTAGCGCAAATGCTTTCTAGGCAAGGGTTTGAAGCCGATGCCTGCTCAGTGAGTTAGGTAGAAATTCACCATTTTGGTGCAACAAGAATTTTCAGGAGAGTGGGCATGCAAGGTAAATATCAAATCGCGACGATTGAAGGCGACGGGATTGGTCCGGAGGTATGCCGCGCCGCGGTAACGGTGTTGAAAGAGGCGTTGGGTGAGGGTGTCATGTCGTTTGATGACTTTCCCGGCGGTGCCTCACACTACGTGAAGACCGGACAGGTTCTTCCTCCTGATACTTTTGATGCATGTAAAACTGCGAATGCAATGCTGCATGGCGCAGCGGGTCTGCCCAACGTGACCTACCCAGATGGTACGGAGGTGGGGAACGATCTGCATTTGCAGTTGCGGTTCAAGCTCGATTTGTATGCGAATGTGCGCCCCATTCGTTTATACCAAGGGGATTTTTCACCTCTAAAAAATCGTGCGGCCGGTGATATCGACTACGTGATCGTGCGGGAGAACACCGAAGGTTTGTATGCAAGTCGCGGGGCCGGCGTGTTGTTGCGTGGAGAGGT
>CANFEI010000139.1 GCA_947445495.1 Alcaligenaceae bacterium | reverse complement strand
GATTGGCACGGAACGATGGAGGCATACGCCACGGCAAAATCTCGGATCTTCGGGATGGCGGACACCATGCTCGTTAATAGAGATGATGAGCACGTGATGGCAATGGTTGAGGCATTGACGGTCTTAAATGTACGCAGCTTTGGCCGCGATGTACCGATGCTGGCTGGTGACGTTGGGATAGAGGTCAACAATGGTGTGACTTGGTTGTGTATAAGTGAGCCCACTGAGTTTGACGATGATTTGCCCGCGCCCGTTAAGCGTAAAAAGAACGCGCCGGCGCCGCAGCGTCATTCGGGTCGGACGGTTCGCATGATGCCGGCCGATGCCTTGGGCATTAAGGGGATGCATAACGCCTTGAACTGTCTGGCCGCGCTCTCACTTGCACGGGCTTGCGGCGCTGGACTTGCCCCGATGCTGCGCGCCGCGACGCAGTATTTGGGTGAGCCCCATCGCATGGAGTTTATTCGCACGATTGGTGGCGTGGACTTCTTTAATGACAGCAAGGGAACCAATGTTGGTGCGACGGTGGCTGGGCTAGACGGCTTGGGTCGTCGATTTGTATTGATCGCCGGGGGGGTTGGCAAGGGGCAGGATTTTTCGCCGCTCGCGCCAATTATTGCAAAACATGCTCGTGCCGTGACACTGATTGGACAGGATGCGACGCTGATCGCACAGGTATTAAGCCCGAGCGTGGCACCCATCGATTTTGCGAGTGACATGCAGAATGCCGTCGCGCGTGCGTTTAGTCATGCGACAGAGGGAGACGCCGTAGTCTTGTCGCCTGCGTGCGCAAGCTTTGATATGTTTCGTAATTATCCGCATCGTGGGCAAGTGTTTGCGGATGCGGTTTCTGAGTTGGCGCTTGAGCAAGGGGAGGTGGTGTGAGCCTCTTTGCTGAGCTGACCGCGAGTGTGAATGCCGTTCCGCCTGGCCGTACAGCCATGCGTAATTACGATATGGTGTTAATTGTGGCCAGTGCGATATTGGTCGGTATCGGTATTCTTATGGTGTATTCAGCCGCGATCGCTTTAGCGGATGGTCCGCGCGGACAAAATCTCAGTCGTTATTCATTTGTGATCCGACAGTCTGTTTTTGCTGTCATTGGCACATTCTTGGCGACATTGGTGCTGACGGTTCCGATCCATACATGGCGGCGCACGTGCATATGGTTTTTCGGTTTTGCAGTCGTATTGTTGATTTTGGTCCTGATCCCAGGAATTGGACGCAAAGCGAACAACGCCTGGCGTTGGTTGCCCATCGGACCGCTGACGTTTCAGCCTTCTGAAATGATGAAGCTCGCGATGGTGGTGTTTACCGCGGATTACGTCATACGAAAGCAGGAATACATTCAAAGTTTTAGACGCGGATTCTTGCCGATGGCTGTGCTGTTGGGTGTCGTCGCCTTTCTCTTGATGAAAGAGCCCGACCTTGGGGCGCTCATTGTCATCGTATGCATCGCGATGGGCATTTTATTTTTGGGCGGAATCAACGCACGAATTTTTTCGGCGCTAGTGGGAGGGCTGCTTGTAGCGTTCTCGATGGTGATTTGGCTATCACCCTGGCGACGCGATCGAGTATTCGCGTACCTTGATCCGTGGAATCCAGATTATGCCCAGTCTAAGGCATATCAACTCTCGCACTCTCTGATGGCGATTGGACGAGGAGAGTGGACGGGTGTGGGCCTTGGCGGTAGCGTAGAGAAGTTGCACTATTTGCCGGAGGCGCATACCGACTTTATCGTCGCCGTGATTGGTGAAGAGTTGGGATTTGTCGGCATCTTTACAGTCGTTTCTCTATTTGCGGTCATTGTTTATCGGTGCTTTGAAATCGGTCGACAAGCGATCGCCATGGAGCGCGTGTTCGGTGGGCTGATTGCGCAAGGTGTCGGCGTCTGGTTTGGCGTGCAGTCGTTCATCAACATTGGCGTGTGCCTAGGCCTGTTACCGACAAAAGGATTGACACTCCCGCTTGTCAGCTATGGCGGTTCGGGTATTTTGATGAACTTGATTGCCGTGGCGCTTGTGTTGAGAGTCGACTTTGAAAATCGTAATTTGATGCGCGGGGGCCGAGCATGAGCTTGACCTCTCCAGTGATTCTCATCATGGCAGGCGGCACGGGCGGCCACATCATGCCTGGTCTGGCGGTTGCCGATGTCTTGCGTGACCGAGGTTGGACGATTCGTTGGTTGGGACATCCCGAGAAGATGGAGGGCAAGCTAGTCCCCGCTCGCGGCTACGAGTTGTGCCCTCTGCGCTTTGCTGGTTTGCGTGGCAAGGGGTTCGCGGATCAGCTCAAGGCGCCCTTCCGTTTTGCACGCGCGCTGGCGCAGGCGTGGACGCACTTCACGCGTATCCAGCCCAATGTCGTTCTCGGCATGGGCGGCTACGTTGCCTTTCCTGGCGGCGTGGTCAGTGCCTTACGTTCAAAGCCGTTGGTATTGCATGAACAAAATGCAATTGCTGGCATGACGAATCGCTACTTATCCTATCTTGCCCGACGTGTATTAAGCGGCTTCCCTGGTGCGATCTCCGGGGCTGAGGTGGTCGGTAATCCGGTGCGGGAGGAGGTCGTGCGCCTTGATGAACCCGCTGACAGATATGCGCAGCGAAGTGGTGCGTTGCGCGTGCTTGTCGTCGGGGGGAGTCTTGGCGCCACCGCTTTAAACACGGTGCTGCCTCAGGCATTCGCGCATATGAGTCCACACGTGCGACCGATCGTGACGCATCAAGCCGGTGCTCAGCACATTGACGGTTTGCAGCGCGCATATACCGACGCGGGTGTGCAGGCTAATTGCGCAGCTTTTATCGATGATATGGCCAGCGCGCTTGGTCAGACCGATCTACTGATCTGTCGGGCAGGAGCGATGACTGTTGCTGAAGTTTCTGCCGCAGGTGTCGCGGCACTGTTTGTTCCGTTCCCGTTCGCGGTGGATGATCACCAGACCGCTAATGCAAAATTCTTGACTGATGTCGGTGCGGGCTGGGTATTGCAACAGAAGGATATGACCGCAGAGGGTGTGGCGCAATGGTTGTCGGTTCGTACGCGTCAAGAGTTGAGCGCGGTAGCGCAGCGCGCGCGTACGCACGCTCAACCCTATGCCGCCCAGCGGATTGCGGACATTTGCGAAGAATTGGCCGGAGGCAACCGATGAAACATCGCCTTCAGCATATTCATTTTGTTGGTATTGGCGGTTCTGGCATGAGCGGAATCGCTGAAGTACTGCTGAATTTAGGTTATCAGATTTCAGGTTCAGACCTCGCGCATTCAACGGTCACGCAGCGTCTACAAGAGCTGGGGGCGACGATCGCGCTGGGTCATCAGAAAGAAAACGTGCTCGGTGCCGACGCGATTGTGACATCGACTGCCGTAGCCAACAACAACCCGGAAGTGATCGCTGCGCGTGAAGCCCGCATCCCCGTCGTGCCGCGTGCCGTGATGTTAGCTGAGCTCATGCGGCTTAAGCGTGGCATTGCTGTAGCGGGCACCCACGGTAAGACGACCACCACAAGTCTGGTGGCGAGTGTGCTGGCGGCTGGCGGGCTGGACCCCACTTTTGTGATTGGTGGCCGTCTGAATTCTGCAGGCGCTAACGCTGGTTTAGGTGCCGGTGACTACATCGTTGTCGAGGCTGACGAGTCGGATGCCTCGTTCTTGAATTTGTTACCTGTGATGGCCATCATTACAAATATTGATGCGGATCACATGGACACGTATGGGCACGACATCGCACGACTCAAGAGTGCTTTTGTTGAGTTTACGCAGCGTCTGCCGTTTTATGGGAGCGCGATTGTTTGTTCAGATGATGCCAATGTCCGTGACATCATCCCCTTTGTGTCACGGCCACTCATCACCTACGGATTGAATGGTGATGCGCAGTTTTGCGCATCGAACGTACGTGCCACGGGAACGCGTATGCAGTTCGACGTTGCGCGCACGACGCGACAAGGCACGTTGCCGTTGCTGTCAATTGATCTAAATCTGCCCGGCAAACATAACGTGCTCAATGCGTTGGCTGCAATCGCTGTCGCGACTGAGCTTGGTGTCGATGATCTCGCAATCGCGAACGGGTTGTCGGGATTCCGTGGCGTTGGTCGGCGATTTACTCAGGTTGGTGACTTTGTAGCGACCAAGGGCGGCAAGTTTAGCGTGATTGATGACTATGGGCATCATCCAGTTGAAATGGCAGCAACGCTCGCCGCAGCCCGAGGCGCTTGGCCAAAGCGTCGAATAGTCTTGGCATTCCAACCGCATCGTTATACGCGCACACGAGATTGTTTCGAAGATTTCGTTAAGGTGCTGAGCTCGGCGGATGCAGTGTTGCTCACGGAGGTGTATGCCGCTGGCGAGCCCGTAGTGGTTGCGGCCGATGGGCGCGCGCTTGCGCGTGGTGTGCGGGTTGCTGGCAAGGTTGAGCCTATTTTTGTGGAAGATGTGAAGACGATGGCAGAAGCGATTAAGAGTTTCGCGCAGGATGGTGATGTGGTGATCGTGATGGGCGCTGGTTCTATCAGCAAGGTGCCGGAACAGTTGGGGAGGCTACGATG
>CANFEI010000138.1 GCA_947445495.1 Alcaligenaceae bacterium | reverse complement strand
TTCTCGTGTGGGACACGGTTGTATCGGCCCCGATCGATTTGCGCAATGAACCGCCGCTGATTGCGGCCGGTTCAGGTAAGGCGTCTGTCGGTGGTCACTGCGCCATCGCAAAATAACTGTGCTGAGTTTTCACTGTGCTTGAAAACCGCTTGCCTCAATAATGCGCGCCCAGTTTTTGGAATAAGCACTTTCTCGTTGGGCAAGCGCTTGGCTTGACATGTACTCAACCGTCAGGCCCATCGCAACGAGGCGTTGTTTGACGTCAGGCATGTCGAGCACCTTCGCAACCGCGTTGCCGAGCCGTTCAAGGGTGGCCGTGGGTGTACCTTTCGGTGCAAAAATACCGTAGTAGGGCAGATCCTCAAACCCTTTTATCCCGAGTTCTGCAAAGGTGGGAGTGTCAGGAATCACATTCTGGCGTGTTGTGCCCATCACTGCGACCATACGCACTTTCCCCGCCTTTTGAAGTTCGATGAGGTCCGGAACGGAGGCAACACCTGCAGGAATCTGGTTGCCCAACATATCCGCCAACATCGGTGCGCTGCCACGATAAGGGACAGAAACAAGATCAAGTTTGTACTGAGTGGCTAATATTTTGACAAGAAACTCTGGAACAGAATTGGGCGCAGGGACACCAATGGATGCCTTACCTTGCCGCTGTTCACGCGTGGACTTGATAAATTGCTCGAGTGATTGATCCGCCGCGCCACCTGACAGCGCGATACCGTTGGCAAACGTGGCAAAGCCAGCAACCGGCACAAAGTCGGTGTCGGGTTTGAAGCCAGGTGCCTTCGTAATCAAGGGCAGGATGGAGATCGTGTGATCGTGTGACAAAAACAGTACTGAGCCATCTGCCGGCGCCGCTTTAAGTGCCTGCGCTGCAATTTGACCGCCGGCCCCCGCGCGATTATCGACCACCACGGGGGTGCCAAGCACCTGACTGAGTTGTTCGCCCAACACGCGGGCGATGACGTCGGTGCCGCCGCCGGCTGGAAAGCCAACCATGAGCTTAATCGAGCCGGTTTGAGCATGGCTAGCAGAGCCAACCATCACCAGACTGGCCACCAATGCTTTGATCGTATTCCGTTTGAGCGTGTTCATGAGGTTACCCCTATTGTGGTTTCACACCAGCATTACGGAGCATCTCACCCCAGTGCTTGAGTTGAAAATCGACGTATTTTGTGAACTCTTCAGGTGTCTTGGTCGGATCGAGTTCAAAACCAGTGGCAGCAATCTTTGCTTGGAAATCCTCGTCTGCAAAGACGGCTTGCATCTCAGCGTTGATTTTGTCTACGATGGGGCGTGGCAGATTAGCTGGGCCAAAAATCCCATTCCATGAGACTAAGTCAAACCCTTTGACGACGCTGGCAATCGCAGGCGTACCGGGAAAGCTTTGTGAGCCTTTTGCTGTCGTCACGGCAAGCAAGCGAACTCGATCGGATTTCAGTGACGCCATGCCCGAGCCTAGATCTACGACGTACACGTGTACTTCACCCGAGATCAGGTCTGTCATGGCTTGAGGGCTTGCTTTATAGGGAACGCCGACAATATCTAAGCCAGCAATTTTTTTGATTGTTTCCATTGCCACGAGCGATGTGCTGTTGGGCGTGGCATAGGCCAGCTTGCCAGGAGTCTTCTTTGCATAGTCGATAAACTCTTGCAAGGTTTTAGCTGGGATTTTTGGATTGATCGCGAGCGCAAAGGGAAGCTCGCCCACGCGTACGATGGGCGTGAAATCCTTGATAGGATCGTAGTTCAGCGTTTTAAACATCCACGGGTTCGCGGAGTGCGATGTATTGGTGGTCATGAACAACGTATAACCATCTGGCGCTGCCTTGGCGACAAACTGTGCGGCGATTTGCGCGCTTGCACCAGCCTTGTTGTCTACCACCACAGGCTGCTTGAGACGCTCAGAAAGTTTTTGTGCCACGTTGCGCGCCACGAAGTCAGTGCCGCTGCCTGCGGCGAAAGGAATGACCAGTGTGATGGGCTTGTTTGGATAGGTTTGTGCCATGACACTCGTTGTGCACATCAGTGCAACGACTCCGACCCATTTTGTTATGAAATTCATGTACGTCTCCATGTTTGAACAGCTGTTGGTAAATGTTAACGCACGTTTAATGCAGTCAGGCTTAAAATAAGGGTATGCATCCACATAATTTCTTGACAATTACCTTTTATAAATTTGTCGAGCTGTCAGATATTGAGGCGCGTCGGGCACCGCTCTTGGCATTTTGTGAGCAGCGGGGTGTCAAAGGCCTTATCCTGCTCGCGAAAGAGGGGATTAACAGCACGATTGCTGGTCCTGAAGCCTCAATACATGCTGTGCTGGCGTACTTGCGTGCTGATCCAAAGTTCTCGGATTTGCAGCCTAAGGAGTCCTGGTCGGGGCTCCCACCGTTTCGGCGTATGCGGGTTCGCCTGAAGAACGAAATTGTGACGTCCGGCGTGCCTGAGGTCAGCCCCGCCACCATGGCAGGAACCTATGTTAAGCCGGAAGATTGGAACGCCTTGATTAGCGATCCAGATGTGGTCTTAGTCGATACGCGTAACGATTACGAGATTGAGATTGGCACTTTCGAGCGAGCCATTGATCCAGCGATCCAAACATTTTCTCAGTTACCCGCTTGGGTCGATCGTGCCGATGTCCTGAAGGCTGTAGGTGGAAAGCGACCCAAGGTTGCCATGTTTTGTACTGGCGGTATCCGTTGTGAAAAATCAACCGCAATGATGCGCGCCAAGGGTTATGACGAGGTCTATCATCTAGAGGGCGGGATTCTGAAATACCTTGAGACTGTCTCGCCAGCGGAAAGTCTTTGGCGGGGAGAGTGTTTTGTCTTTGACGAGCGTGTGGCCGTGACACACGGCCTGCAACGGGGTGAAAGCCGTCTGTGCCGGTGTTGTCGTCAGCCCTTTCCCCTCAGTGCGGTTGAGTCTGATAAGTTTGAGCTTGGCGTCAGTTGTCCAAGATGTTTTGATCGGACAACCCCTGAGCAAAAAAACACGGCACGGGAACGACAGCGGCAGTGCGAACTTGCAGAGACTAGAAATAAACCTCATATTGGCGCTAAGATGCCAGAAATTTGATAGCGATACATTTGAACTGGAACAAAAAATGAAAAAAGCTTTTCTAACCGTACTTGCAACGACGGCCGTTTCACTAGGTTGCATGACAACGCACGTTGCTGCGCAGGAGTTTCCGCCCTCGAAAGGTGTGACGCTCTATGTGGGATTCCCTCCAGGCGGTGCGAATGACATCGCCGCGCGCGTGATCGGTAAGAAGTTGTCAGAGAACCTCGGGATTAAAGTCGTTGTGGACAATAAGCCCGGGGCAGGCGGCAATATCGCAACGAACACCGTTGTGACCGGCCCCGCTGATGGCTCGGTGATTATGCTCGGTTCGATCGGTCCGTTGTCGATCGCTTCTCACTTAATGAAAATCCCTTACGACCCCGTCAAGGACATCGCACCGCTTGCAATGGGTGGAAGTTTTCCGAATGTCCTGTTGGTATCACCTGAATCCGGAATCAAGAGCCTAAAGGACTTGGTGGATCTTGCCAAAAAAGAACCGGGCAAATTGACGTTCGCCTCGACGGGTTCTGGTTCGGCCTCGCACCTGCAAGGCGAGTTGTTTAATCAACGTGCGGGCATTGATATCATTCACGTGCCGTATAAGGGCGGTGGTGCTGCAACGGTCGATGTGATTGGTAATCGTGTCACGGTGTATTACTCAGCACTGCCTTCATCGGTCGCGCATATCCGTTCGGGTAAATTAATTCCCATCGCAGTGACCAGCGCAAAACGCGCAGAGTTATTCCCTCAGATTCCAACAATCGCTGAGTCCGGTTACCCAGGCTTTGATGCAGACAACTGGTATGCCTTCATTGCCTCGGCTAAGACACCCCCTGCGATACTCGAGCGTTGGAATCAGGAACTGATTAAAGTGATCACCGACCCGGTCACGTCAAAAGAGCTGCTTGAGAAAGGGTTGACACTAACACCAGGCACGCGTGACGACTTAGCAAAATATATCGCTAAGGAGTCAGACACGTGGGGCAAAATCATTCGTGATCGCAAGATCACCGTTCAGCAATAAGGCGCAAGACTTAGTCTTCGAAACGTCCAAAACGTACTGTGGTTGCTCCCACACGTACGTTGGACGTGGATGGCATTACGAGCACCGTGTCGTCGTAGGGGGCGACGATACGTTGATCCCCATCCGTGGCGATTAAATCGCCTTTCTTTGCGATCACTTCCAAACCAGTGTAGGGCTTGTTAAAGCTGAAACCCGTGGATTTGGCGACAACGGCCTCTGTCACTCGGATGATGCGTTGTCTAGCGGGCAGCGGTTGCCGCAAGTGGGCTTTTGCGAAGGCTGCATCGATCACACCGAAGTGTTTGAGAAACAGTAAGAGTGAGTCGTTGGCCACATCAACCGATGACTTCTCCCAATGCTGACCGCACTCAATGAGCAGACCCGTGCGCGGGTCGTTCGGTTTGCCGAAACCGCCGCGTTCGATCATGCGTAGACCGGCAGGGTGTCCGGTGTCGATGAGTAGGTTCTCTGGTAGGCCAAGCAGC
>CANFEI010000137.1 GCA_947445495.1 Alcaligenaceae bacterium | reverse complement strand
GAGCACAGTAGGCGTTGCTGTAGAACGGCTGCTGTCGCAAATGCGTGAAGCCGGCCTCTCGCACTCCCGAGCGGGTGAATCCGTTTCAGAAGAACAGAAGCAGGTTCTTCTCGCGTACCTGAAGCGTGCGCACGGCGGAGAAGACTCTTCACCTAACAAGATCACGCTGACGCGAAAGTCCGTGGGTACCCTCAAGACGGGCCAGGGAAAAGCTGGCCGAAGTGTGACGGTTGAAGTTCGGCGTAAGCGTGTATTCGTAAAGCGTGGAGATGAAGAACAGACCGCTGAGCCGGCGGCGCCAATACAATCGCAAACAGAAGTCGAAACCAAGCGCATCAGAGAAGAAGAAGCACGTCGTGCGGAGGCGCTGCAACAGGAAGAGGAGCAGCGGCGACTGGAAGAAGAGCGCCGGCTGGAAGAAGCACGCCTGAAAGAAGAAGAGCGGTTGCGTCTGGAAGCGGAAAGGCTGGCGAAGGAAGCGGCGGAGCTGAAGGCTCGAGTACAAACGGCACCAGCAGTCGACGATGTTGCGATCAAGACAGCAGACGAGCAAGCCAAGACTCAGGCGGAAGAGCGTGGTGGAAAACGAACGCGTGGCAAAGAGCGCGAGAAGGACCGTGACCGTCGAGGACGTGATGGCGTCGTTGAACCTGTGCAGAGCGGTCGCTCCGAACTAAAACTCAAGACTGCTCGCCGGCACAGACAAGGTGGCAGGGCTGGCCAGGGATTTCACGTCGAACAACAGGGCGGGGAATTCCGGCCCACTGAGTTCATTTCCCATGAGGTGGATATTCCGGTTGCCATCACTGTGGGTGAATTGGCGAGTCGCATGTCCGTCAAGGCGGGCGAAGTCATCAAACAATTGATGAAGCTGGGCGTGATGGCGACGATCAATCAGGCGATCGATCAGGACACTGCCACGCTTGTTGTTGAAGAATTGGGACACAAAGTGAAGCTCGTTCGTGAAAACGCGATCGAGATGGAACACACCGAGTCATTGCAGATTGAAGGCGAGCAAGTTGGCCGGCCTCCAGTTGTCACCGTCATGGGCCATGTTGACCACGGCAAGACTTCACTTCTTGATTACATTCGCAAGGCCAAGGTTGTCAGCGGTGAAGCCGGCGGCATTACCCAGCATATCGGCGCCTACAGCGTGCCAACTGCGAAAGGTCGAGTGACCTTTATCGACACCCCTGGTCATGCTGCTTTCACCGCAATGCGTGCACGAGGCGCGCGGGTTACGGATATCGTCATTCTTGTCGTCGCTGCTGATGATGGCGTGATGCCACAGACGGAAGAAGCCATTCAGCATGCGAAAGCGGCAGGTGTGCCTATTATCGTTGCCATCAACAAGATGGATCTTCAAGGCGCTGACCCCGAGCGTGTTACCAGTGAACTTGCATCGCGCAATGTGATGCCGGATACATGGGGTGGCGATACCCAATTTGTGAAGATCTCGGCGATTACAGGGCAGGGTATCGATGATCTTCTCGATGCGATTCTTCTGCAGGCTGAACTCTTGGAGTTGAAGGCAGTTCCAGAAGCACCAGCACGAGGTGTCGTCGTTGAGTCGCGCCTTGATCGTGGTCGTGGGCCGGTGGTGACCATTTTGGTGCAGAACGGGACACTGCGGAAAGGTGATGTCGTTATTGCCGGTGAATATTACGGCAGAGCGCGCGCCATGATTGACGACCAGGGTAATCAGGTGGACAGCGTCCCACCATCAATGCCGGTCGAATTGCTTGGTTTGTCGGGCACTCCGGGTGCTGGCGACGATTTTGGCGTTGTGCCCGATGAGCGCACGGCGCGAGAACTTGCGGACTTTCGTCGAGATCGGACTAACGAAAAACGACAGGCGCTTCAGCAATCCGCGAAGTTGGACAACATTTTCGCGCACCTCGCAGAAGGCGAGAAACGCGTGATGAAACTTGTACTCAAGACTGATGTTCGTGGCAGTCTTGAAGCGATCACACAGGCCTTGGCTGATATCGGCAATTCAGAAGTACAGGTCAGCGTACTTGGTTCTGGCGTCGGGGCAATTACCGAATCTGACGCAAACATGGCGTTGACCTATGGCGCGGTGATTTTTGGCTTCAATGTTCGGGCGGATAATTCCGCGAAAGCACTGATCGAGCGCGAAGGCATGGAATTGCGCTACTACAGCATCATTTACGAACTGATCGATGATGTTAAGAAAGTGCTCACAGGTATGTTGTCACCGGAAATCCGCGAAGAGATTGTCGGTGTTGCAGAAGTACGCGATGTCTTCCGATCACCAAAATATGGCCAGATCGCAGGTTGCATCGTCCTGGAAGGTAACGTCTTCCGAAGCAAGCCCATTCGCGTACTGCGTGGCAATGTGGTTATCTTTCAGGGTGAGCTGGATTCGTTGCGCCGATTCAAGGATGACGTTAATGAGGTTCGCAGCGGCACTGAGTGCGGTATCGGCGTGCGCAATTACAACGATGTGAAAGTAGGCGACGTGATTGAAGTCTTCGATACGAAAGAGGTCGCTCGATCGCTGTGAAACAGTATTCACAAGCTGGCGAACGAACGCAGCGGGTCGCTGATTTTATCAGGGACGAAGTCGCTCGTTTGCTGCTGCGTGATATGCGAGATCCTCGGGTCGACATGGTGACTGTGACCGAGGTTCGAGTCAGCAAGGATCTGGCGTTTGCAGACATCTATGTGTCGTCGCTGAATACTAATGACGAGAAGGCGCGCGGCGCCATGATCGATACGCTAAACAGCGCGGCAGGCTGGATTCGTTCCGAGCTTGCCAAACGTCATACCATGAGGACGACGCCCAGACCGAGGTTCCACTACGACGAACTCATCGAGTCGAGTGCAAAGCTGGATAGGGCCATTGATCGGGCGATCGCTGCGGACAAAGTGCGTGTTACTGAGGCCGACGATGAATCGGCGTAGTCGCGGGCGTCCGCTTGACGGTTTTCTGATCATGGACAAGCCCGTTGGGCTCAGCTCAAATCAAGTCGTTCAGAAAGCCAAGCGTATGATGGATGCTCAGAAGGTCGGTCATACGGGCAGTCTCGACCCGTTGGCGACAGGAGTATTGCCGCTATGTTTTGGTGAGGCAACGAAGTTTTCGCAATACCTGCTTGATTCTGACAAACGATACTGGACACGGATTCGTCTTGGACAAACAACCAATACAGGTGATTCCGACGGCCAAATTCTTGAAGAAAGGCCGGTTACAGGGGTCACTGCCGAGCGTATAGAAGCGGTGCTTGCCGACTTTCGCGGCAGTATCGAGCAGACGCCGTCGATGTATTCAGCGATCAAACATCACGGGCAACCGTTGTACAAACTCGCCCGAATGGGTGTGGAAGTCGAGCGAAAGTCGAGAACGATCAATGTCTATCACCTCGAACTCGTCGCATTCGAAGGCGACTTTTTTGAGCTGGAACTGCACTGCAGCAAGGGAACGTATGTACGGTCGATAGCCGAGGACATCGGTCAGAAACTCGGCTGTGGCGCGCACGTGGTTGCACTGCGAAGACGATCCGCCGGGCCGTTTCAGGAAGCTGACGTGATATCGTTTGCAACTCTCGAAGCTGCATGCGACTCAAAAAATAGCGAAGACTTTCTCAAACCCATTTCGTCTGCCGTCGGTAACTGGCCAGAAGTCAGTTTGAACGAGACGCTCGCTTACTATCTACGGCAGGGCCAACCAGTCATGGTGCCACGCGCACCCACCCAGGGTTGGGTGCGGTTGGCTCTGCAAAACGAATCTTCCGCAACATCGTTCATCGGTGTTGGGGAGGTCATGGACGACGGGCGCATCGCGCCACGTCGGCTGGTATCGAGGGCATGACTGCAAATATGCGCGGTCATACTTATGAGCGTTACCAGCGCTTTACACGCATATTCAACAGGAGATCGAAAAAATGGCATTGAACGCGGCTCGAAAAGCCGAAATCATCAAGGATTACCAACAAGACACGAGCGATACAGGCTCGCCGGAAGTCCAGGTAGCTTTGCTGACTCACAACATCAACGAATTGCAGGACCACTTCAAGGCGCACAAGAAGGATCACCATTCACGGCGGGGTCTGATCCGCATGGTGAACCAGCGTCGAAAGTTGCTGGACTATCTCAAAGGCAAAAACTCAGAGCGATATGCATCGCTGATTCAACGACTTGGTCTGCGTCGTTGAGCAACACCCTGCCGCACGATTCGCTGTCAGCGTTGGCTGTCGATGGTTCGTGCGTGGTGTCTGCAACCCTACATAAGGAGCTGATTTGAAAGCGATTACCAAAGAAATTCAATTTGGTGGGCAGAAGCTCACCCTCGAAACAGGGCGTATTGCACGCCAGGCAACCGGTGCCGTATTAGTAACTCTGGGCGAAACCGTCGTCCTGGCGACCGTCGTCGGTGCCAAAGGCATGAGACCCGGGCAGGACTTTTTTCCTCTGACCGTGAACTATCAGGAAAAGACCTACTCCGCCGGGAAAATTCCGGGTGGGTTTTTCCGACGTGAAGGCCGACCAAGCGAGAAAGAGACGCTGACGTCGCGACTCATTGACCGCCCCTTGCGGCCATTGTTTCCCAAAGGATTCATGAACGAAGTTCAAGTGATCCTTACAGTGGTT
>CANFEI010000136.1 GCA_947445495.1 Alcaligenaceae bacterium | reverse complement strand
CAGGACGGCATGGCCGAGTCCAAGCGGGGCCGATTGTCGGATGTAGATACAACTGACATTTGCAGGCAAGATTTCCTGAACAATGGCCAGTAACTCGGCTTTGCCTTTGCGGGCTAATTCATTTTCCATCTCTGGCGCGGAATCGAAATGATCCTCGATGGCACGCTTGTGACGCCCCGTGACAAAAATCAAATCAGTGATCCCGGCCGCTACAGCCTCTTCGACGGCATATTGGATGAGAGGCTTGTCCACCACGGGCAGCATCTCTTTGGGCATAGCCTTGGTAGCTGGTAAAAAGCGGGTTCCAAGTCCGGCGACGGGGAAAACCGCTTTGCGTACTGGGCGCATCTTTTGATTCCTTGCAAAAATTCGCCCAACGGGCGGAACATATCTCGACACCCGCTATCATAAGCGTATGACTCGCCAACATACAAAATCCCGTCAAATTCAATGGTCATCCAAGTGTCTTATTTGGGGGTGTTGCGCATTGCTGTGCGCTCCACCTGCCGCGTGGTCTCAACCCGCTGCGGCCCCAACCTTGGGTTCTCCGTCGTCGGCCGAGTTATCCCCTTCGGTAGAGCGTCGTCTGGGCGAGGCCATCATGGTGCAGGGTCGCCGGGATCCTGAATATATCAATGACCCGGATCTCAGTCAGTATCTGAACGAAATGGGCCGAAAAATTGCCGCTTTCGCGCCTGGCGGTGCGCCTCAGGTAGACGTGTTCGGTGTAAGAAACCCGATCGTCAATGCGTTTGCCATGCCAGGGGGCTTTATTGGTGTGCAGACCGGGCTGATCGTCTTGGCGGGGGGCGAGTCTGAGCTTGCGGGAGTGGTGGCGCACGAAATCGCACACGTGACGCAACGACATATTGCGCGAGGCTTGGCCCAGCAAACGCAGAGCGGCCACCTTGCCTTGGCGACCTTGGCTGCGGCGATCTTGGCGGCGATTATTCCCGGTGGAGGCCAAGCTGCGATGGGCATCGCAGCGTTTGGTCAAGCTGCCATGATCGATCGTCAACTCGGGTTTTCTCGCGATGCCGAGCAGGAAGCGGACCGCACGGGCGTGGAAATGTTGCGCAAGGCGGGTTACGACCCCAGCGGTATGGCCTTGATGTTTGGCAGACTGATGAGTGCGTCTTCCCTGAACGAAGGGCGTGGCGGTGGTGTGTATGCCACCACGCATCCTTTGAGTATTCAGCGGATGACGGATATGCAAAACCGCATACGACAATTTCCGGCAAGCAAATCTCAGGCCTCGGATGAGTTCTGGTTTGTGCGGGCGAAGGCGCGGGTGTTACAAGCGCTGGACCCACGGGCGTTGCGCCAGGCACTCGATCAGATGGAAGAGGAAGCCCGCGCGTCGAGCGGTGAAGGGAGCGCGAGTGAGGCACAGGTGCGCCGCGCTGCCGCGTGGTATGGCGTTTCGCTCGCCGCACTCTCCCGGCAGGATCCCGCGGCTGCCGCAACAGCTTTACAGCAGGCGCAGTCATTTAAGATCTCATCGCCTTATTTGGATTTGCAGAAAATCGATATTGATATTGCAAATCGTCAATACGCAGCCGCCTTGACGGGGGCTCAGGCGGGCAGCAAACGTTGGCCCACTCGCCGCTCTTTCGCTATGCGGATGGCGCAAACCTTGCAAGGTACAAACAAAGACGCTGAGGCCGCAAACTTCCTGACGGCTCAAATCAAAAGGTGGCCAAACGAAGAGCCGGATTTTTATAAGATGCTCGCCGCATCACAGGATCGGCTTGGAGAGGCGATTGCAGCCAAGCAATCGATGGCCGCCTATTACGAACGCGTGGGAGCGTTACCGGCGGCGGTGACACAACTGCAGCAGGCGCGTACGCAGTCACAAGATTTTTATGTGCAGTCGCAGATTGATGGTCAGATCCGAACCTTGACAACCAAAATAGCAGACGATCGACGCTTGCTTGAACGGTTTAAATAATTGACCCGTTGGCCTACCGAGACGTGAAGAAGGTTTCGATCCGTTGAGCCAGCCACCGAAGGTGCCCAGGCCAGGCTCCTGTCACGAAACTAAAGTGCCCACCCTGAGCGGGCTGATGCAGTTCGACCTGTGCGCTACCGGTTGCCGGACCCGGTAAGGTCGCTTCAGGTAAGAAGGGATCGTTGCGTGCATTCAATACGAGTGTCGGCGTGCGAATATGGGCGAGCCAGCGGTTGCTCGAACATTGCGTCCAGTAATCCAGTGCGTCCGAAAATCCATGCATGGGTGCTGTATAGGCGTTATCAAAGTCACGCAGGTCGCGCGCTTGATGGATGCGTATCGTGTCGATGACGCCAGGGAAGCGTTCGGCTTTCTTGAGTACTTTGGGCCGCAGTGTACGCAGGAAGTAGCGCGAATAGATCTCACGGTTAAAGCGATCGTCTGACAAGTGGTTACCTGCGGCGACGAGATCTAGCGGTGCCGAGATCGCGGCCGCGGCGTTGAGCCACGCAACCTCTTGGGGTGATTCTCCCATGTACTTCAGTAACGCGTTGCCGCCCAGCGAGACGCCGACCGCATGCCAGTCACCCGCAGGAAACCTGGCGCGTACCGTCTCAAGTATGAAACGAATTTCAGCCGAGTCACCCGAGTGATAGGCGCGTGCCAAACGGTTTGCAAAACCGGAGCATCCTCTAAAGTGCGCGACAACAACTGTCCACCCTGCTTGCCGAAAGTACTGCGTGATCGATTGCGCGTACCGGCTTTTGCTACTGCCCTCTAGACCATGCAGAAGTACCAGCGCGGGAGCAGCCGGTGTGAGGCCGAGTGCTTGGCGTCCGGCTTCGTCAAGCCAATCTGTTGCGGCCGTGTGGGTCAGTGCGGCGTCCTGCGCGCGTTTTGGCGCGCGTGGCAGCATGGGCGCGTTCCAGTCAAAGTCGATGAAGTCGCCGTCGGGTGTCTCGACCCGGTCACGAAAAAAACGGATGCGGTTAGTGGGCGCAAGCAAAGCGCCGAAGAGGGTTTGTGCGTGTCGTTCGGGAAGCCACCAAGGGGTCGGACAAGGGGAAAGGTCGAGGAGGGCGCTCACGGGTTGGTGCTTAATGCAAGAGCCCAGGCTTATCGTGAAGATCCAGAATACTCGCCTCACCTGGTGCTGCGGAGGCGTGATGCATCACTAGTTTCCATCCGGTCGGACCCTTGTGGTAGACGTTGGTTGCGTAGCAATGCGCCACCTCGGTGCTGTCCGCGGTTTTTACTGAAATTTGTTCGATCAGGGAGTGCACCACCCCCATCAAGCTGTGCAGTGCTACCGTCAAGGACGGTCGTATGCGCAAACCGCCATTGGCTAGAATCTCTTGCCAGGATTCCTTGATAGCGTGTAGTCCGACGACTCGCAAACCACCTGGGTGCACGCAGATGATTTCTTCATCTTCGGCCCAGACTTGCATCAAGCGAGGCAGGTCGGCACGCTCGAGTGCATCATAAAAAGCGAGCTCTGCTTCTTCTGGGGTGGCAAAGATGATTGGCAAGATGGGCAGCCTAGTGGGCGTGCACAGTCGCGCCGGGTGCCAACCGGTACTCCGTGCTGCAGTAGGGGCATTTGGCTACGCCCGTTTTGGCAACATCAAGAAAGACGCGTGGGTGCATGCTCCAGAGAGGAGCTTTGGGACCTGGGCAATGCAGAGGTAAATCGTCGCCCGTCAGCGTGATCGCTAGTGGGTTCTCAGTGGAGCCTGTTGCTTGAGTCATTGCGCGTCTCATGAAAATAACGTGTTGCGGGGATTGTAACAACTGCACGGTCTACAATAGAGGGAACAAAAGATAAAAAACCTCCCCAATCCATGCATTGTTGTTTGTTGTTGAACCGATTACGTGAATGCTGCCTTGTCTGACCGGATCGCTTTACGTGCATTAAGACGGCGCGCGTTTATCGATGGTGCCCGAACCATTTCTCCGGGGCTCGTTGCGCTCGCGATTTGGGGGATCGTAACCGGTGTGGCGATGGTGAAGTCGGGCCTAAGCGTCACGGCGGCCGTGATCATGTCGCTCCTTGTGTATGCGGGGTCGGCCCAGCTCACCGCGATCCCGTTATTGGTTGTGGGTGCGCCGCTGTGGCTGATTTTTGGTGCTGGCATTATCGTGAACCTGCGGTTTGTGATTTTTGGCGCCGCTCTGCAGCCTTACTTCAAGCATATGCCTTGGCCTAAGCGCTTGTTTTTGGGGTTCATGAATGTTGACATTGTTTTTGTGACGTTCATGGGGCGCTTTGGTAGCGCTCCTCAAAAGGGCAATACCGAGCAACTCTGGTTTTTTATTGGCGCCACCATTCCCTGCTTTCTCATCTGGCAACTCACCTCTCTCATTGGCATAACGCTCAGCGCGTCTGTGCCTGAGTCTTGGTCTCTTGAATTTGCGGCGGTCTTGGCATTGATGGCGCTGATGTTGCCCTTACTTAAGACCCGACCAGCGGTCATTTCGGTGTTGGCGGCAGGTGTGACGGCGTGGCTTACGCAGCCGTGGCCGCTACGAATCGGCTTGGTGGCAGCCACCGTGGTGGGTATTGCTGCGGGGATGTGGGCCGAGTCACAGATTGCAAAAAACGCTCAACCAGGGAGCACTGAGTCTTGATTAACCAGTCTTGGTATGTTTATTCCGCCATCCTCT
>CANFEI010000135.1 GCA_947445495.1 Alcaligenaceae bacterium | reverse complement strand
GGCTCAGGTCGATCAATCAACACAGAATCTTGAATGAATGGGTCCGTATCGGAAGCCTGACGCTCACGGTGACGCAGCACCGCAGGTTGTGTTGTAGGCTGGGTTGCAGCACTCGGGGTACTGACCAAACTCGTGAGAGTGGGTAGATTACTGAGAAGGGCTGCCTCACCATCAAAGATATGTTTGCATTGGCCGCAACGCACTAAACCCTCGTGCGCGCGCAACTGCTCGAGCGACACGACAAAATCGCTTTGACATTTTGGACAACGCGTTACGAGACTCATCGATCTACCCTAGGGCTTGATGCCCGCCAAACACACCCAACCATCACGCGCTTGCCAAACGGTCAGAGGCAACCACGGCGCATACGCCCGAGCAACCTCTTGCGCTTGTCGTTCAAGCACCCCTGACAACACCAAACTGCCGCCTGAACGCACGCGGCCACTGAGCATGGGTGCAAGTACCTTGAGCGGATTCGACAGAATATTAGCAACTACCACATCGAATTGCCCGTCGGTCAAGCCGTCGGGCAGCATTGCCTGAATCGTAACGCCATTAGCGATCGCATTGTCGCGCGTGGCTTGTACGGCCTGTTCATCAATGTCCACCCCAGTCACAGGCCCCGCACCGAGCATCGCGGCAGCAATCGCCAGAATACCTGAGCCACATCCATAATCCAATACGGTCGCCGCCTGTGGCAAGTCGGTCGCTAACCATTCCAGGCACACATGCGTCGTGGGGTGACTCCCTGTGCCGAATGCCAAGCCGGGATCTAGTTGAATCGCGATGCAGCCTGGCTCGGGGGTTGTGGGCATTTGATCCGCATGCCAACTCGGCACGATCAAAATACGCTCACCAACCTGAATCGGGCCAAACTGCGACTGCGTCAGTCTTACCCAGTCAGCATCGGGTACGTCTCGCAAATGCCACGGCAACTCTTCTATCGATACTAAGTCTTGTTGCGCCATGAGCAACAACTGCGCGGGATCCGCACCGTCGGCTAGCAGCACAATCAACCGATTACGCGCCCAGGCTTGCGTATTTGGCTCACTGCCTGGCTCGCCAAAAAGAGGTTGTTCCTCATTGGTGTCAAGATCCGCATCCTCCACGGAAACGGATAAGGCACCCGCCTCAAGAAGCCCGTCGGACAGCGGCTCAGCCAGAGATCCGGGACATAACAATACCAATTCACGCATAACAGTTTCCGTGAGCCGGGCTAAACGGCCCGGCCAGACAGCTCAGCAGACCACTCAAGGACGCTCGGCAAGCTTATGTTCGAGATAATGAATGCTCGTGCCGCCTTCAACAAAACGACCGTCCACCATTAACTCACGATGTAGCGGGATGTTGGTTTTGATGCCTTCGACCACCATCTCTGAAAGCGCGATAGACATACGTGCAACCGCTTGTTCACGCGTATCACCAAAGGTAATCACCTTGCCAATCATCGAGTCGTAGTTTGGGGGCACGAAGTAGCCATTGAATGCGTGCGAATCGATGCGCACACCAGGTCCACCCGGTGTGTGCCAGTTTGTGATGCGCCCGGGACTTGGCACAAAAGTGAACGGATCCTCTGCGTTGATACGGCATTCAATGGCATGGCCCTTGAACACGATATCTTTTTGTCGCAAGCTGAATTTTTCGCCAGCCGCCACACGTATCTGCTGTTGAACCAAATCAATGCCTGTGATTAATTCCGTCACGGGATGTTCGACCTGAATCCGCGTATTCATTTCAATGAAATAGAACTCACCGTTTTCATACAAGAACTCAAAGGTTCCCGCGCCACGGTATTCTATCTTGCGACATGCCTCTGCGCAGCGCTCACCGATTCGCTCAATCAACTTCCGATCCACGCCGATCGCTGGAGCTTCTTCAATCACTTTTTGATGACGACGCTGCATAGAGCAATCTCGCTCTCCGAGCCACACCGCATTGCGTCCACCATCCGCGAGCACTTGGATTTCGATGTGCCGAGGATTTTCCAGGAATTTTTCTAGGTAGACTTCGGAGTTATTGAACGCGGCACCTGCTTCCGACTTGGTCATCACCACAGAACTTAACAAGGCCGCTTCCGTGTGCACCACACGCATACCGCGTCCACCACCGCCGCCAGCTGCCTTGATAATGACTGGATAACCCACGTCGCGTGCGATACGCAGAATTTCTTGCTGATCGTCGGGCAAGGCGCCAGGCGAGCCAGGCACAACCGGTACTCCCGCTTCAATCATGGCGTTCTTAGCGCTGACTTTATCGCCCATCAAACGGATTGACTCAGGGCGTGGCCCAATAAACACGAAGCCACTTTTCTCGACGCGATCTGCGAAATCTGCGTTCTCAGACAGAAAACCATAGCCAGGGTGAATCGCCTCGGCGTCTGTCACTTCAGCCGCCGCAATAATGGCGGGCATATTCAGATAGCTATCGCGTGAAGCGGGTGGTCCGATACACACGGACTCATCAGCTAAACGGACATACTTGGCATCGCGATCTGCTTCGGAGTGCACCACGACAGTTTTGATACCCATCTCGCGGCAGGCACGCTGAATACGCAGCGCGATCTCGCCACGATTAGCGATCAGAATCTTTTCAAACATGTCAGACAATCACAAACAAGGGTTGACCGTATTCAACGGGCTCACCGTTTTGGACGAGAATTTCTTTAATGACACCAGATTTATCCGCTTCGATTTCATTAAGCAACTTCATCGCTTCAATAATGCAGAGCGGCTCGCCCTCTTTCACTGTCTGACCAACCTCTACAAATACCGGCGCAGCGGGATTGGATGCGCGATAGAACGTCCCCACCATCGGCGCCTTGACCGTGTGCCCCTGCACAACCGGTGCAGCAGCGGGCGCGGCAGCAGCTTCACCACCCGCAACAGGTGCTGACGCATACGCAGCGGGCGGTGCGTAGGCAACGGGCTGTACAGCTTGTGAAAACTTAACAATCCTAACCTTGCCTTCCCCTTCGGTGATTTCGAGTTCAGCAATGCCTGACTCCGCGACGAGATCGATCAACGTTTTTAGTTTTCGCAAATCCATAGTGATTCCGTATAGTGCTGTTAAATAAGGGTGTGGTCGGCCAAGCTCGCCAACCCGTTAAGCAGCCGTCTGGTAGTTAACCGCAAAGCGCAGCGCCGCCTCATAGCCATCAGGACCCAATCCGGCAATGACGCCGACTGCAAGATCCGATAAGAACGAGTGGTGCCGAAATTCTTCACGCTTGTAAACGTTGGAGAGGTGCACCTCAACAAAGGAAATCTTGACTGCAGCCAAAGCGTCTCGGATCGCGACACTCGTATGTGTATAGGCACCAGCATTCATCATAATGAAGTCAGTGCCATCGGTCCGAGCTGACTGAATGCGATCAACCAACTCACCCTCGTGATTGCTCTGGTAGGTGGACAACTCCACCCCTTGCTCTTTAGCCACGCCTAGAAGCCTTGCATCGATCTGGGCAAGTGTGGTGTGGCCATAAACACTAGGCTCACGCAGCCCGAGCAGATTCAGGTTGGGGCCGTTCAAAACGAGAATTTTTTTTGCCAAGAGAGGTCGCCCAAACACAGAGTGCTTCATATGCCACAAAACGCGACAACAAAGACAGTCAAGCCGTGCGCATTTATAGGCTAAATTCCGCGATTTGTCTATCTACGTCTTCGAATTTACTATTAGTTTGCTGATTCGACGTTGCAAATCTTCGGGCTCTACTTGACCCAAAATTGTATCGAAAATGCTGCCATCTTCGCTTAAAAGAACAGTAAAAGGTAGGCCGCCCGCAGCATTTCCAAGAGCTCTTACCATTGCAATTCCGGCATGGCCCGCAACAAGCAATTTGTAAGATACTGGTATTTTAGCGATAAATTGCTTGATATTAGACTCTGTATCAATACCGATGCCAACAAAACCAAGTTTTGGTGAGTTTTTTGCGATGGCGTCGAGATAAGGCATCTCTTGGACGCAGGGCGCACACCAGGTTGCCCAAAAATTCACGACCGTCGGACGGCCTAAGTACTCACGCAGCGCGAAGGGCCTCCCGTCTAGGTCTGGCAGACTCGCGCCATAAAATGCGCCTGGATCCGCCTTTGCCGAACTGTCGCTCGGCACCTGCACCCCGATCGCCCGGTTGGCAGCCGGCGCTCTACTCGATGACGATTTCCAAGCAAACCAGGCTGTGCCAAGCATCGCTGCCAGACCGCCCGCACCGAACAGAATTGTTCTTCGTTTCATAAGCCACATCATAGCGTCAGATCGAATGGATGCCGAGCGAGAAATGACCTCAAACGCTAGGCACTCTCCCTCTACAATGCGCACAGGAGATTAGTCATGCATCTGCATATTTTGGGAATCTGCGGCACGTTTATGGGCAGCCTGGCGCTTATCGCGCGCGCGGCCGGTCATCGCGTCACAGGTTGCGACGCAGGCGTCTACCCTCCCATGAGCACCCAGCTCGAGGAGCGAGGTATCGCGCTCATTGAAGGCTTTGAGGCAGATCAACTCGCGCTTAAGCCTGACCTCTTTGTGATTGGCAATGTCGTCACCCGAGGCAACTCCTTAATGGAAGCCATTCTGGATGCGGGCCTGCCGTACACCTCAGGCCCGCAATGGCTTGGCGAGCATGTTTTACAAGACCAGCATGTTCTTGCGGTCGCAGGCACACATGGCAAGACAACTACCAGCTCGATGCTGGCATGGATTCTGCACTG
>CANFEI010000134.1 GCA_947445495.1 Alcaligenaceae bacterium | reverse complement strand
CGATTTCTTTAAAGCCAATTTTGAGCAGCATGTTGAAAAAGCGCAGCTTGCGCTCGACGCTCATGGGCTCGATCAGAGACTGATTGCCATCTCGCAAGTCTGTGCTCATCCAGACGGGTGGGTGCGTGATTCGCTTGGTTGGCCAAGTGCGCTCAGAAAAGTCGCGCTCGAATGGCTTGAACGGGATGTATTTGGTGGCTGGATTTGAAAGCATCATGGTCCTCAGTTTCTTCGCATGACGCAGCGATGGGCGAACATCACTGCTGTCTAGTGTTGGTTTTAGGCCAACGGTCCGTTATCGGAAATTTTTAATGGGGTGGGGATACTGCAAGGTGGCGGGTGGTTGCCGGACTGCCACGGGGCCCTAGGGCCGGCAACCGATCGCTAGTAGTAGCGGCAGTAGGCCAGCCGTTACAGCGCAGTCGCCACGCACGAGCGCACGCAGGCCTGAAGAGACCTTGTGGTTTGCGAGGGAGCGGGCAGGGCCCACGATCGTTGCGTTCATAAGCCGTAGTCGAACACAAAATGAGGCTAAGCGCAAGTTTAGAGGCACTTAGGCACCAAAATAGGGCCTGTGTACGAAGCGAGTATGTGGATCTAAGCGAGCATCGTGGGTTCACGTTGGCCGTCACCGTTTGGAGGCGGTCGAGGCGCTGTTGGCTCAGGTTGTGTCTGTAGAGCCTGTTCTAGCGCCGCCTTTTGTTCTCGGGCTAGCGCGATTTTTCGAACGCGGCCGCTGCGCACTTGTGAAAGAGTGGTCTGCAAATTACCGGCGGTGATGGGTGTAGTTTGGTCTTTCCAGACCCAATTTAGAACCTCAAGCGCCTGTGGACTCAAGCCCGCGCACAGTTTCCTGGCCTCAGAGATCGGCACGAGTGCTGCGCGCCCACGCTTTAGACTCCCCTTAAGCCAGCTAGAGATCAGACTGAATGCGATTAAGACGAGGATGAAGGCCATCGCCCACCAAAAATATTTTTGGTACTGCATGATGAAGTCCACGACAGTCTTGCCTAAAATTTCGGCGAGACCTGTGATCTGTAGGCCAAACTCGAGCCAGGACTTGCCTCGTGCAAGGATTGTTTGGACAAAAAAGAGCGCAATTGCCGAGATAGTGAGCACTACGGTGACGCGTATTAATAGCCTTGGCAGCGCAAGGCGCAGCAAGGTGTTACCAAGTAAATAGGCATCTTTTCGCAGGTCGGCGGTGTTTTGTGTGATCATCATGCAAAATATTGTACCTATGAGCCGCAATTTTCTCGAGCTTCGTCTAGGCCAAAGCCTGACATTAACCCCCGCCCTGCAACAGTCCATCAAACTGTTACAGCTGTCGGCGCTTGATCTCGAGGCCGAAATAGCCCGTGCCTTGGCTGAAAATCCGCTACTTGAGCAGGAAGGTGAGGGCTTGCAAACCCCAGCGGCCGCGGCAATCGCCCAGCCAGGCGATGGGCCCGTGTACGAGGGGGATGCGAAGGAGCAAGCTCAGGCGGAGGCAGATTTTGCCTCCGACGAGCGTTATGACGATAGCCGCCCTTCCGAGCGGGATCGCATCGAGTTTTCGTCAGAGCCTCGCGCTTCACGAGACGATGACTTTCCGGACCGCCCAGAGCCTGCACGCGAAAGTAATTTGCGTGAACACTTGCTGAGCCAGTTAGGAACAACGCGATTAAGCCCTAAAGACGCTGCGTTGGTTGAGCTGTTGATTGAGGAGCTCAACGAAGACGGCTTTCTTGCTTCGCCGCTTGATGATATCGCGAGTTGGATGAAGCCAGAGTTGGGCATCGAGGCAGAGGACTTCAACGCGCCCTTGCGGATGTTGCAATCGTTTGATCCGCCGGGCGTCGGTGCGCGCAGTCTAGCTGAATGTTTGGCGTTGCAGGTGCAGGGTGCAGAGCCGGACAAATTTCCAGAATTATCAGATACGCGAATGCTAGCGCTTGCCCATGCGCTGTGTGAGCGGCATCTTGCCGTGCTTGCAACAGGCAACATGGTGAAGCTCAGAGAGCTACTTAAGTGTGAGCCCGAAGAGCTGCGTTGCGTGCATGCAGTGATCTTGCGGTTGAATCCTAGACCAGGAAGTGCATGGAATAAACCAGCAGCCGACTTTGCCGTGCCGGATGTCATTGTGCGCAAAACGAGAAAGGGTTGGGTGGCTTCGTTAAACCAGTCCATCATGCCCAAGTTGCGAGTCAATGCGCTTTACGCGGAAGCGTTAGGCAGTCCGCGCGCCGGGGCAAATAGCGTACTGCACGGACAACTACAAGAGGCGCGCTGGATGATACGCAACGTCGCGCAGCGTTTTGAAACGATTCTGCGTGTATCCGAAGTGATCGTGTATCACCAACAGAGTTTTTTTTCAAAAGGCTGGGCTGCCGTCAGACCACTGACGCTTAAAGATGTGGCGGGCGAGTTGGGGATGCATGAGTCTACGGTGTCGCGCGCGACGACGCAAAAATTTATGGTGACACCTTTTGGAACGGTGGAATTAAAGCGGTTTTTTAGTACAGGACTTGCAACAGAAGGTGCTGAGGCGACCTCATCGACGGCGGTGCAAACGCGCATACGCGTTTTAATTAGTCAGGAAGACCGTAACCGGCCATTGTCCGATAGCCAGCTGGCAAAATTATTAGATCAGGATGGCATCACGATCGCTAGACGGACTGTTGCGAAATATCGAGAGTTATTACGGATACCGATCGCGCCATTGCGCAAGTCGCAGGCCGGTATTGGTTAGAGCCGTTGTGTTGGTTAGCCGCCGATGATCGGTTCTGAGCTGGCCGCAGGGCAGTCTGCTACTTTCCCCCAGGCATTATTGGGTGCGCAATGCCTATTGCGCGCATTTTGTATGCAGCTTGGGCGTTGGAAAAAGCCTTGTTTAGCGCATTGTTCCAACTCTTTTTTGAGTACTTGTTGCCAAGCGCCGCCAAGAGGCGCGGGGATAGCGCCTGTATTGGCTGAGGGTGTTGGTTGCAATTTTGCGCCAGGGCTAACGCCAGGTAAGCCGAGGTCTATCGTCGCGATATCTCTTGGCCCTGTGGGTAAGCCGCGTCCAGCGGCACTCGCTTCGTAGTCACGACGCTCTGAACTTTTTTCTTTGTTCTGGTCATCGTCATCATCATCGTCGTCGTCATCGGATTTCTTACCGCTTGAATTAGCATCTTGATACGAAGCAATGACAGCCTCAACAGCCCATTCGATTGGAGCCATCTCGCGTGGGACGCCAAGCGTGCCATCTATGCGTGGCTGGGGCGCAGGCGGGGCAAGAGGTTTGCCATTGACATCAAGTAGCTCAGTGGGGCCTGAAGAGGGCGCTGAAGTGACTGAAAGAGGCGCTTGCGCGACGAGCCATGTTCCCAGGTGTATCCCGCCCTGCCAGGCCCCAACGCCAGCAATAAGCAAAATTAAGAAGAGGATGCGCCAGGACATAGAGATCTTTGGGGGCGGAGCGTTAAACCTTGTCAGCGAAGACCTGGCCGCCGTGTTCACGCATTGCATGAAAACGAATCGCAGGATAACGCTCTTCGGCGACCCGTAGCTGTGCAATGGATGAAACAAGAAAGGCTGGTGCTTCGACCACATCATAGGCGATATGACCAGCATTCGCATCGATGAATTTACGCAGTTCTTTGGGGTCTTCGGCGGTGATCCATCGTGCCATGTTGTAGCGGGAGGGCATCAGTCTGGCTTCAGCCCCATATTCGGCTTGCAAGCGATGTGCGACCACTTCAAACTGGAGTTGACCCACTGCGCCAAGGAGCAGTGCGCCACCTGCTGCCATGGGGCGAAACACTTGGATTGCGCCCTCCTCCCCGAGTTGTAACAGACCGGTACGCAATTGTTTCGTGCGCAGAGGGTCTTTGGTTTCGACGGCCTGAAAGAGCTCAGGCGCAAAGAAGGGTAAGCCAGTGAAATGCAGCGCTTCACCTTCTGTCAGCACATCCCCAAGATGCAGGATGCCGTGATTGGGGATGCCGATGACATCGCCGGCGTAGGCCTCGTCGACAAGCTCGCGGCGTTGGGACAAAAAGGATACAACGTTGTTTGGACGAATTTCTTTGTTGTTGCGAGAGACCTTCAGACGCATGCCGCGCTCAAAGCGGCCAGAGCTTACGCGCACAAAGGCAACACGATCGCGGTGTGCGGGATCCATATTGGCTTGTACTTTAAATACAACACCGGTGAACTTCGGCTCTTCGGGATGAACGATGCGCTCTAGTGCTTGACGCGACCCAGGAGGGGGCGCCTGATTGACCAAGGCGTCAAGGACCTCTTGCACACCAAAGTTATTAATGGCCGAGCCAAAAAAGACAGGGGTTTGCTTGCCCGCTAAAAACGCAGCGCGATCAAAAGCGGGAGCTGCCGCTTGAATCAGCTCGATTTCGCCTTTTGCTTGTTCGAAGGCCGCGCCAAATCGCGTGGCGATTTCTGGGTTATCTAAACCGTCAATAAAATCATCGCCGCTGTCATTGCGACGTTCTTGTCCAGCTCGAAACAAGCGCATTCGGTCGCGTTGAATATCAAACACGCCACCAAAGGCTTTGCCCATACCGACAGGCCAAGAGAACGGCACAGCCTCCATGCCGATGTGTTGTTCGATTTCTGACAGTAGCTCGAGCGGGTCGCGGACTTCGCGGTCCATTTTATTAATGAACGTAATGATCGGCGTGTTGCGCGCGCGGCACACCTGCAGCAAACGAATTGTCTGAGGCTCCACACCATT
>CANFEI010000133.1 GCA_947445495.1 Alcaligenaceae bacterium | reverse complement strand
CTTCGATGTGGAATACCTGGCCCGCTTGCCCGCGTTCAAGTGCCAGATTCGTGATCGACAACGCAGGTCGTGACACTTAGGGCAGCGCCTCGAGCGGAACAGGATAGACGAACTCACTTGGGTCACTGCCTTTTGCTAAGGAAACCCATGAGTCCGGGTCAGCATTGAAGGCTTGATACTGCTTGAGTTTCGTGTTCAAGCGCATCATAAACTGCGTCTGCGCTGCGACCGACATACTCTTCCAAAGCTCTTCGTCCAACCCAAGCACGTCACTTTTGTACGGTAGGCCTTCAAGGTATTCGTCTAGCAGCCCCATTTGGCCAAGCTTTTGGGCATTCGGTCCAGTTAAATTGTTGGGATCTCGTCCCATCGTCGCCGCGATCGAACGCAACTGCGCAAACATATCTGCAGGCGATACAAGGGAAGCATTCGCGGCATCAACAATCTTTCGAACAATGCTGCTCAAGTCACTTAATTGGGCTTTCGTCAAAAGCACCCGTACCTCGGTCGTTGGTACGTTTTGCTTGAGCAGATCACGATCACTAATCCATGCCTGAAAAAATGGCGGTGCCTTTGCATTGGTTGCGCCGCCCAAATAAGCCAATTGCATCGCTCGACCGATCAAGATGGCGTCTTGAGCAATCGCCGCAGAAGGGTTTGCGCTTGCAGGGGCTGGCGCGGCGGGTGCGGGCGTAGGATTGCTTGCCGTCAATGCACTGCCTGGCACAATCTCGCCGGTAGACGCCTGTTTAATCTGCGATACGAGAGACTGCCCCAAAGCCTCAATCGTCTCACCAAACACATTTACACGCCCCGCGTCGACGGCGTAATACAACGCACGGTTCGTAATAGCGCTAAAAGCGAGCGTCTCGTACTGCGCTTGTGCCGACTGATGATTATGTTTCCCTTCGGCTGTCTTCAAATGCAACACATACAGCGCGACGCCTTTTTCCTTGGCGAGGCTGCGCAGAGCCTGTGCGTCTAGGCCGGTCGATGAAAGCGGATCACCCCCGTCGATTGCACCGGCGTCCGTAATCAGTACGATGTAGCGCGCGCCAAACTCGTTCCAATTGACTTTATCTAGCGCCTCTTTGATGCCAGCGTAGGGATCTTCATCAAACTTTGGCGTTGAAAATTTTGTGGCCTTGAGGTCTTTGATTTTCGCTAAAAAGTCTGCCCCGTCTTTGACTTTTGCAGGGTCGACATACAAACGCGTCGTATATTCAAGCTGCGGTACCGACTTTAAGTTTGACCGATAGGCGATGAGACCAAACTTAACCTTATCCCCAAGCTTTTCTTTCTCCATGCGCGCATAGATCGTTTGTACAGCCTGTCGCGTACGCTCAATGTAGGGATCCATAGACAGTGTGGAATCAATCACAAACATGACCCCAGCGCTAAATGCTTTGATTGAGCTTTGCACAGCCTGTGGACTGACTGCAGGATTGCTCGCGGGATCCTGACGACTCACCGAGGCAACCTCTAACAAGCGAACGTTAAAACCCGAGTTGCTCATCACTTCTTCGGCCTGCAGAATCGGTAGGAGATAAAAGTTTTTCTTGAAGTCAACAAACAACTCGGGCTCGCGCGCCACCACACGCAAATCGCGACCCGTGTTTTTCATATTGTCTTGAATTGGCGAATAGGCCGTTGCAGGATTTGCGGCGTCCAATACACTTTCGATCGTTTTACGTTCTTTAAAAAACAGTGAAAGGTCACGTCCCGCTGGATTGGTGAACGCCAGAGACATTTGCATCTTCCAAGGAACGGTACATTTAGCGTCGAGCCATCCGATCTTCTTGCCAACGGTATCCAACCCAACTTGTACCCAATCGTTGCCGCTCAGGTTCTGTCGGGCATAGACGTAATAGCGACTAAAGGCCTCCTGCGCGGCGCCGGTCCCATCGCCAGGTTTGGCAAAGAGCTTGCAAGAGGGGGTGGTCAACACGCGTTGGTAAAGCGTCTTTTTCCCGTCCTGCAGAAGCGGACGATTATCAGTCTGAGCGAAAGCAGTCGTGAACGCAAGGCAGGTAAAGAGCGTGCAAAGCAATCGGCGAAAAAAAGTCATAGTTGTCTTAATTCTTCAGCGCTTGGACGCGCGCTTTTGCGTCGGCATTGTCTGCCTGGTTTGAAAGTACGAGTTCATACCAATAGATTGCGGTCGCCTTATCGGGACTCGCGATACAACCTGCTTGATGAAACTGAGGATCAAACTCTCGCGCATAAGCTAGGGCAACAGCGATATCACCTGCCTGGCTCTTGAATGCATAGAGCCGTTGAACAAGATCGCAGCGCTTAGCTGACTTTGCCGCTGCAATCACCTCAAGCACCTTCTCTCCTTCGGGATTAGTCTTCAGACATTCTTGCAAAAACACAAGATCATCTTTTGCGGTGGAAAGCGCTGATGCGCTACACGGGGCGGGTGCCGCAGCGACCGGGGCACTCGTTGCAGGGCTTGCTGGTTGTTGCGTGGAAGGTACCGTAGTGACCGCGGTCGGCTTGAGTGCCATCCATATAAAGTAGGCCCCGACGAGACCCAATACAAGAGCGATCAATACGAGCCAAATGAGATTGTTTGATTTTTTTGGTGGTGTCATCGGTGGTTCTGGTTCCAGCACAACCGGTGTAACTTGCTCAGGTACGGCTGGGCTCAGCTCGGCAACCGATGCCACCCTACCCGATACGCGTGCGACGGGGTCGCTTGAACTCCCCGCCGCGTGCGACGAGAGCACACCGTCACGGACACGCAACACACCTCGTGCCGCCGTCTCCAGACAACGAACCTCAAGTAGGTAGGTCATCTGAGTTTTTTCAACGAGGGGGTCAATGATCCCAGGCCCAAGTGCCAATGCGAGCTGCTCGCCTGAGCTCAGCGCTCGATCCACCTGATGCCACGTTTGAGAGGCAGACCAGTTCGCACCTAAGGCCAAAAAACGACTATCCTGATTACGTTGAATCAGGATCTCAATTTGTCCGAAGGGATCGAACGCGTCGACTTCGATTCCCAGCAAAACGAGCAGACCATGTCCTGGCAGTCCATCAGGAGCGCTAATAATCTCTGGGCGAATACTCTTCATGCTGCACTAACCCGAGCAGACTTGAGCTTAGCGATCAGTCCACCCAGTTCAGCATTTTGATCTGGACGAATCTCTCTACCCGCATCGTGACCTGCATTCTCAACAATCAATTGCGCAAGTCCGACCAACCAATCCCCCATGTAAGCTCTTGTATGCTCAATTGGCTCATTGGTGATGTGAGGCAAAGCCCCAGCCTCAATACGTGTCGGTTGCTCAAACAAACGATGTCCCTTATTCACTCGACTCTCTGGTCGATCTGCAACCGGAAGATTGACATAGCCGAGCCAAGCAATGTAGTCAGAAAAAACAGTCTTCGCAGCCAACACCTGTCGGCCCGCTAACTTCTCTCGCTTTGTGCCGACCTGCTCGGTACGCGTGACCACTTGGAAAAGCGCATCCTGAAGATCCAGTCTGGTCGCACCGGTAATCAGCTCATCACAAAGCATTTCTGCCATCTCTTTTGGTAAACCTAAGTACGTCAATAAATTCGCTTGGCTGGATACACTGCGCATGTGATTAATCCATTCGCGCAGAACGGCTTGGGCATAGCGTGCATCACTGCCGATTGGCTTGATCTTTTTATCTGTAGCCGTAGACGCCGGTTTGTCGCCAAATAAATCAAGATCGTCGGCGAGCCCGAACGGATCATCACCAAGATTCAACGCGGTCGGGCTCGTGTCAGTCGGACTCACGCGGGCTTGATCTGTCGATACATCTGCGCCCATGTATAGGCCTTGCAACAACGCTTCTGGCAATTGCAATTGCTCTTGAATTTCAGCCAGCAGGCGGATGCGTGGTGTTAGTGCTGACACGACAGTCTGCGCAATTTTGCGCTTTGCCTGCACTTCACCCATACCGTCTTGTGCAAACCAGCGAGAAAGACGGTTTTCCACCAAGTCATGCAGCACCTCTTCCATTTGCTCACCGATACGATCGAGCTTCGCTTGTCGGATACTGACTTTTGCGAGATATTGACTCAACCGATCAATGCCGCCGTCGTTGAGCTGCATCATCGCTGTCCAAGCCTCGCTCGGATTCGCTACATGACTTTGAATTAGCTCAGCCTTGTTGAATGTCTGCTCCAACAAACTGATTTGTGACGACTGCCCGGAGGAGACAGCCATCTCCTGTCCTTTATCGATATCTAGAAACGCAACCGGCATCCGAGGCTTACGGACCAGGAACGAATTGTCAAAGGATTTGCCACCCGACCAATCCTGCATCCATTCAAAGCTGCCAAACCGCTCAAGCATGGTCATCTTGACCAAGTTATTCCAGACCGTGTGCAGCATGTCCTCATCTTTTTCGAGCGAGTCGGCAATCTTGATGTCAAACATCGTGACCGCCCATAGCAGTCCTGGCGCTCTTCTTGCACGTTCCGTCGAGGTAGAGCCCTGGGTCTTTCTTATCCATTCGGTGAGCACAGGTCCGACATCCGTCACATCAGATTGTTTATGTGACGCAGTGCAGACAACTAATACATTCATCTCTTGGGTATCGGTGTAACGTTCAAATAAATATGCCACTTTGCCGCGAAGCAATAATTGCGCCACCGGGTTACCTGAGTGTTCTTTGCTTTGTACCGCGCTGATGTCTGTTAGCGAATCGAGACCGAGACGTCCCCGATAGCCAGGGAAATCTAAAAGATCGACCTCTTCAAAGACCTTTT
>CANFEI010000132.1 GCA_947445495.1 Alcaligenaceae bacterium | reverse complement strand
TGGGATTGAAGTCGACGAGTCAATTTTTTCAAAATATCCTCTAATTGATGGCCCTGGCTATGTTGTGAAGTTTTAATTGCGATACCTTCTAATCAAATACCTAATATTCAAACGGAGACATAGATGAACGCATTACTCAAACAGCTTTTACTAGGTGCGACCCTTGCATGCGCGCTTGTGACGACCGGCTTTGCACAACAGTATCCAAACAAAACCGTCAAGATTGTTGTGCCTTATCCGCCTGGTGGATTTAACGACACACTCGCTCGCATCTCCAGCGATAAGCTCGGTAAGCTCTGGAATCAGTCGGTCGTGGTGGAAAACAAGCCTGGTGGCAATACAACAATAGGCAACAGCTACGTCGCAAAATCACCAGCAGACGGCTACACCATCTTGATCACACCGCTGCCCTTCTCTGCACTCCCTGGACTTTACGGCAACAAGCTTCCCTACGACGCATTAAAAGATTTCCGAGCTTTAGTCTGGGCGGGCTCTACACAAAACGCGCTCGTGACACGTAAAGGCTTGAACATTAAAAGCGCGAAAGAACTTGTTGAATACGCACGCGCTAACCCCGGCAAGCTTAATTATGGCTCCACGGGTTCAGGCTCCTCTAACCATCTTTCGATGGAACTGTTAATGAACATGACAGGGGTCAAGCTCACACATGTTCCCTACAAAGGCAGCGCCCCCGCCGTGGCAGCTCTCATGGCCGGCGAGATCGATGTGTTGTTTGATAATGTACCTAACGTGATTCAGCAAGTGCGCGCCGGTACCGTGATGGCGATTGGCGTCAGCGGAGTCAAACGTACAGCCTTACTTCCAGATACTCCGACAGTTGCTGAGTCCGGCATCCCCGGCTTTGAAGTGAATGTCTGGTTTGGTATGCAAGTGCCAGCGGCAACGCCTCCAGCGATTATTAAACAGGTCAATGCCGAACTCGTGAAGATATTCCGCGAACCCGATGTCACCAAGCGCTTTAATGATCAAGGTGTAGAAGTTGTTGCTAGCACACCAGAAGAATTCGCCAAGCTCATACAAGGCGAAGTCGCAAAGTGGTCCAAGCTGATTAAAGAAGCAAATATCCGGATTGAGTAACAATGAAAATTCAAGACGTCACACTGACGCTATTTAGCTGGGACGATATTCCTTCAACCAGCTACGGCGCACACACGGGCCGCTTTGCAGGTGGCAGCAAGCTTGGCTTGCTCGCCATCACAACTGATGAAGGTATCACGGGCCATGCCTTCCTGGGCTCAGCATTCTTTCCTGCGGATATGGATGGCGCGAGTCTTATCCGCTACCTCAAGCCTATCTTGCTAGGGCAAAATCCGCTCGACCGGGAACGGCTCTACAAGGCAATGTGGAAGCGCGTGCGCACCACGACTGCTCGATGCATCGGGGCAGTCGATGTAGCTCTTTGGGATATCGCGGGCAAAGTGGCAAACTTGCCGATTCATCAATTGCTTGGCTCTTATCGCGATCATGTGCCCGCCTACATCAGCTCGGCTGTGCTCTCGAGCCCACAAGCGTATGCAGACGAGGCACAACACTACAAAGCCTTGAATCTTGCTGCCTACAAAATTCATCCGCCACAAGTTTGGCGTGACGACATCAAAGTATGCGAAGCCGTTCGCAAGGCAGTAGGCGATGAATATGTCTTAATGCTCGATTCTGTCTGGAGCTACGACTACCTAGCCGCCTTGCGTGTCGGCAAAGTGATTGAAGATCTGGATTTTTACTGGTATGAAGATCCGCTAGCAGATGCAGATATCTATAACTATGTTGAGCTTAAAAAGCATCTGCGTATTCCGATCATGGCGACTGAGTATCCAGCCGGTGGGTTGGATTCTTATGCGCCTTGGATCAAAGAGCGGGCGACAGATTTCTTAAGCGGGGACGTGGCTGTCAAAGGCGGTATCACAACACTCATGAAAACCGCACATCTAGCCGAAGCATTTCACTTGAATTATGAAGTGCATCACGGCGGAAATTCGCTCAATAACTTTGCGAATTTACATGTGATCATGGCGTTGCAGAATACGGAACTGTTTGAAGTGCTGTTGCCCTCGGAGTCACAGAAATACGGTTTGCTTCAGGATATTGAGATCGATGCGCAGGGCATGGTGCACGCACCGAACGGACCCGGGCTTGGCGCACAAATAGATTTTGAATTGATTAAACGTAAAACGCTCGGCGTACTGTCCTGAGCTCGCTGCATCTTTGCGTGGGCAGTTAGCGTTTAAATGGCTGTTTAAGTTGGAGCGTCCGCAGGCTTTTCTGCAGTCGCACCTTCTTCCAAGCTATGCCACAGGCACTTACCCTTCACCGATTTGTCTAGCGCGGCCAGATACTTCTCATGGGCCTCTAGCTCTTGTACGCTTGGCAAGATCACCGCCAACTTCGCCACATCGCTGCGGCGTTCATTCGCAGCAGCACCCTCTGTCGAAGGCACATCAAACTGATCAATCATCAGACTATCTTGACCACGCGTCATGGCAAGCCAAACTTCCGCCAACAAACGCGAGTCCAACAACGCACCATGCAACGTTCGATGCGAATTCAACACACCGTAACGTTCGCACAATGCATCTAGAGAATTACGTTTGCCAGGGTGTAATGTTTTTGCATGAGCGAGCGAATCTGTTACGCCTGCACAAAAACTAGTCACTCCGTCTCGCGCGATACGCGCAAGCTCAGCATTAAGGAACTTAAGATCAAATGGTGCATTGTGAATGATCAGTTCAGCACCATCGATAAATTTTAGAAAGTCATCAACCTGATCTTTGAAGCGTGGCTTATCTGACAAAAACTCGGTTGTCAGTCCGTGCACATCAAGCGCACCCAGGTCACTGTCGCGATCAGGATTCAGGTAAGTATGGAAATGGTTTCCCGTTACCGTACGGTTCAACACCTCGACTGCACCGATTTCAATCACACGATGTCCCTGGGCAGGATCGAGTCCAGTTGTTTCAGTGTCGAGAATTATCCAGCGCATACGATTCAAACCATTAAAGTAAAAAAAACAATCTAACGAGGGGCATCATACGCCTCACATCTTGGCGCGCGCTTCGTCTACCCCACGGTTGGCCAATAGATCCGCGCGCTCATTACCAGGATCACCCGCATGCCCCTTCACCCACTTCCAGGTGATCGTATGTTTGGCGACCTCCTCGTCCATGCGCTGCCAAAGATCGGCATTTTTCACCGGTTTTTTGTCAGCGGTACGCCAACCGCGCTGTTTCCAGCTGTGAATCCATTCCGTCATCCCTTTCATGACGTACTTGGAGTCGACGTGCAACAACACCTTGCACGGCCGCTTTAGCGCCCCGAGTGCCTCGATCACCGCCAACATTTCCATGCGGTTATTGGTCGTCAAAGGCTCTCCGCCATGCAGCGTTTTTTCGATGGCACCCAGTTTCAGTAAGACGCCCCACCCGCCGGGACCCGGATTGCCCTTACAGGCGCCGTCAGTCCAAATCTCAACTGCTTCATCGTTCTGCATGAACCCTTCTTAGTGACGATCCGGGTGCTCGGTGGCCCGGTCGGTGTTCTGTTGAAGCGCAACGCCTGCTGCTCGGGCTGTAACACGCTTAGACTGTCTGGCCTTCCAACGAGGAGTGAGTAGTCGCATACCTGGCACGCGCTTGATGGCAGATACGACATAGACACCACCGCAGACCGGCCACCAACGATTACCTGCTCGTTCTGTAAATGAAAAGCGATCAATCCACTTTTTAGTGCTAAATGGCGGAATATAGCAACCAAAATGGCCCAAATCAATGTCAAATGACAGAAGTTTGAACCAATCCTTCAGTCTTGGCAGTGATACCTGCGCTTCAGGCGCAATCGGCAAGTAGTTTTTACCCGGCAGACGATTACGCGCCCCCCATAGGCTCCAGGGATTGAAGCCCGACAAGACAATTCGCCCCTCGGGCACAAGCACACGATCCACCTCGCGGAGCACCTCATGAGGATGCTCGGTTAACTCCAAACCATGAAATAACACCAATAAATCAATGCTTTGCGTCTCAAATGGCAAAAACTCAGGTTCAGCCTGCACCACCCCCACCCAGTCGCTCGGCTGCGTATTTGAGGGCAGACTTGCACCGCAATACGCCTTCATGGGCATCCGATTGGCACGCAACAAGTCCAATTCAGGTGTGCCCAGCTGAATCGCGTTGTAGCCAAACACATCCGAGACAATCGCGTCGATGCGAGCCTGCTCCCACTGCCGGGCATATTGCCCGGAATCGGATTGCAACCACTCGCCGAGACTTACAATGGACGATTGTGCTGTTGACACGTGCTTCCCATAATTGAAGATGCTTGCTAAAAAAATAGTGACTAGCCACCTTGCTCCGGGCATTTACCCAGTCAGTGCCTTTAGTGACAACTATATATGGCTACTGACCAATGGGCAGCTTGCTGCGGTAGTTGATCCAGGTCAATCTGCACCGGTATTAGACACCCTGAAACGTCACAACCTGACTCTTGTGAGCATTTTACTCACCCATCACCATCAAGACCATGTCGGCGGTGTATCAGATTTGGTCACCCAAACCGGGGCCCGCGTCTTCGGGCCAGCAACCGAGGTGCTACCGCTCTGTGACAGCCCTCTGCAAGAAGGCGACACCGTCGACGATCCGTCGCTCGGGTTCACCCTAGGGGTATTGGATGTGCCTGGGCATACCGCCGGACACATTGCCTACTCTGGGGTATTTGACGGAGCACCCGTCCTCTTTTGTGGGG
>CANFEI010000131.1 GCA_947445495.1 Alcaligenaceae bacterium | reverse complement strand
GAGATTAATTTGCCCAGTGATCGTATTCAGGCGGGCTTTCAGGGGACTGCCAAGGCGTTGCAAAGTGCTTTATCAAACCAGCCTTGGCTGATACTGGCTGCGTTAGTGACGATGTATATTGTTTTAGGGATGCTGTATGAAAGTACGATCCATCCCTTAACAATTTTATCGACGCTACCATCGGCAGGCGTTGGCGCTTTGTTGGCTTTATTGGTACTTAAAACGGAGTTCACGCTGATTGCGCTAATCGGTGTGTTTCTACTCATTGGGATAGTGAAGAAAAACGCCATCATGATGGTGGACTTTGCCTTGGATGCTCAACGTAGACTTGGGCTCTCGCCGCGTGAGGCGATCCATCAGGCCTGTCTTACTCGGTTTCGTCCGATTCTCATGACCACGGCAGCCGCTATCTTTGGCGCGATGCCTTTGGTCTTTGCTTCCGGGGCGGGTGTGGAGTTGCGCAAGCCTTTGGGCATTACGATTCTCGGTGGCTTGCTCGTCAGTCAGTTACTTACGCTTTACACTACGCCCGTGGTTTATCTTTATCTGGATCGTTTCCGTCTCTGGATGCTTAAGCGGCCTTGGGCGAAACGTCCTGAAGCAGCCGACCCGATTGCGTCGACCGTATCAGCATCACCTGGGTTGCCTCACCTATGATGAATAGTTTCTTGTCTTTGTGCGTTTCCAACGTTTGGCGGAGTGTGCGCTTGAGTGTTGCACTGAGCGGGCTACTGGGTTTGACCGCATGTATGGTCGGGCCGGAATACGTCAGACCCACTATCGATGTTGGGGTGCAGTTCAAGGAGTCCCCTGGGTGGAAGCTTGCGCAACCGGCTCTCGCGAGTGCGCCGCGTGAGCCTTGGTGGTTGATGTATCGCGATCCAACGCTGACCGATTTGATGCAAGCACTCAATGTGTCGAATCAAAATATCGCTTTAGCGGAAGCACGCTTTCGTCAAGCCGTTGCCGTCACACAAGGTGCACGCGCACCGTTGCTGCCCACGCTGACGGCGACTGGAAGCGCCACGCGCGCGGGTGCGGTAGCTTCTACTTCAGCGTCAAGCGCAAGCGTGACAAGCAACTCTTATGGAGTGGGTGCGCAAGCGGTGTGGCAGTTAGATATCTGGGGTAGCGTGCGCCGAAACATTGAGTCGACCGATGCCAGTCAACTTGCCTTGGCGGCTGAGGTATCGGGTGCCCGGCTGACCGCTCAGACGGCATTGGCCCTGGCCTATCTGCAGGTGCGCGTTCTTGATGAGCAACGCAGATTGCTGACTGCGACGGTTGATGCCTATCAGCGCGCGCTCAGGCTCACACAAAATCGTTATAACGCTGGCATTTCTGGACAAGGTGATGTGTTGGTCGCGCGCACTCAGTTAGAAAGCACCCGTGCACAGCTGATTGATCTTGAGCAGCAACGCGCGATTTTTGAAAACGCGGTGGCCGTGTTGCTTGGACGGGCTCCGTCAACGTTTGCAATTAAAGCGGAAAAGATCCCGCTGGTGCCCCCAGTCGTACCTGTCGGTTTACCGTCAGAGTTACTCGAACGTCGTCCTGATGTGGCGGCTGCAGAAAGACGCACAGCCGCGGCGAATGCGCAGATCGGTGTCGCGACCGCTGCGTGGTTTCCTAACCTGACCTTGAATGCGAATGCAGGCTATCGTAGTAATGACTTCACGCAATGGTTTACTGCACCTGCTCAGTTTTGGGCGCTTGGGCCGCAGCTCGCCGCATTGATCTTTGATGGTGGAGCGCGTCAGGCCCAGATCAATCAGACACGTGCCCAGTTTGATGCACAGGTAGCGATCTATCGACAAACGGTACTGACAGCGCTGCAAGAAGTTGAGAACGCAATGGTCCAAATGCGTGTGTTTGAGCAGGAGGAGGCTGTACAGCGACTCGCGGTGCAGTCAGCGCAACAGTCGCTGCGTTTGGCTCGCAACCAGTATGATCAAGGCTTGATTGATTATTTAAGTGTGGCGGTGCTGGAGACAACAGCGCTGAACAATGAACGTACCTACATCACCTTAGTGGGTAATCGTTTCGCTGCAAGTGTTCGTTTAGTTGCGTCACTAGGTGGTGGATGGTCGGCTGAAGATCTTAAACGCTTGGACGATTCAGGTAATCCAACGACGCAGCCCAGCAAAGCCGTGCCCACCAACTGATTGCGCCTGCGCAAGCGTATCGGCGGATTGCCCGCCGAGCGCATAGACAGGCAGACCCGCTTGTTGATTGAGTTGTGCGAACTCGTCCCAGCCGATCCCTGGGTTGCCTGGATGGGATGCCGTTGGCAGCACGGGCCCGAGCACCGCAAAATCAGCCTCTAGTTTGCGAGCGTGCTGCAGTTCAGGCAGGTTATGTGTTGAGACGCCGATCAGATGTCCTGAGGGCAGCTCTGGGCGCACGCTCAGTGATTGGGCATCGGTTGCCCGTAAGTGCACCCCGTGGCCCTGTGCCCACCATGCAGCAGGATGCACGCTATTGACCAACACACGAGCGCCTGCGGCGTGACACTGCGCGAGCACTTCTTCGAAAGCTTGTTTCAGGCTGGCGCTTGCTGGACCGTCGGGCCAGCTGGGCTCGCGCCATTGCAATAGTCTGACCCCCTCTTGCAGGCCCTGTGTCAGGCGCTGTTTAAACGCGGCCAAGCCTTGCGGGGATCCCGCACTTGAAATCGCATAGACCTCGGGCAAGTGCAGCCAGCGCAGTGGCGGGTAGGTGGCCGGCAACAGTTTTGGTATGTCTAGCGCATCGCTCAAAGGCACCCAGCGCAGAAGCTGTCCTTCCAGTCCCTGCGGCTCACCGTCCCACCCCGTTACGCGACAGAAGGCGAGCCTGACAGTCGTGGTGGGGTAGGCGTGCACGTAGGTCACCCAAGGTGTAGCGGTGTGTAGTTGTATGCCGAGCTCTTCATGTAGTTCACGCGCCAGTGCTCGCATGACCGATTCGCCTGGCTCGAGTTTGCCGCCGGGCAGTTCCCACCATCCGGGCCAGGGTTTATCTGCAGGACGATTGCCCAACAGCACAGTGCCATCGGGTCGCAGCAAGACACCCACTGCGACGTCGATAATTTTTTCAGGCATGCCGGGCGGCCCAATCGCGCGCAAAGTGCCAGGCGACGCGACCGGAACGTGAGCCACGCTCAAGCGCCCATTGCAACGCCTCGGTGCGTGCTTCGGCGATACTTTGCTTTGAGCAACCAAGGGTCTCGAGCCAGTGTGCAACGATATCTAGATAATCGTCTTGCTTAAAGGGATAGAACGACAGCCAAAGACCAAAACGCTCGGATAGCGAGATTTTTTCTTCTACCGTTTCGCCGGGATGCACTTCGCCATCTGCTTGGTGGCGAGCGGCAAGGTTTTCGCTCATGTATTCGGGCATCAAGTGCCGGCGGTTTGAGGTGGCGTAGATCAGCACATTATTACCGCTCGAGGCGGCAGAGCCGTCGAGTACTGACTTGAGCGCTTTGTAGCCTGACTCGCCTTCTTCAAAGGAGAGATCATCGCAAAAGACAACGAACTTTTCTGGGCGTGCAGCAACAAGATCAACAATATCCGCGAGATCGCCGAGATCTGCTTTGTCGACTTCAATCAGCCGCAAGCCACGATCACTGTAACTGACCAGCATGGCTTTAACGAGCGAGCTTTTGCCCGTGCCGCGCGCACCGGTCATCAGTACATTATTGGCCGGCTTGCCCTCGACAAAATGGCGCGTATTGCGGTCGATAATATCCTTCTGGCGTTCGATGTGTTGCAAATCTTCGGGGTTAATCAACGAAACATTGGCGATCGCGTCAAGCCAACCATGGGAGGCCCCGCGTTTGCGCCAACGATAGGCGCGAGCTTCCCAATTGATGGGGGGGGGAGCCGGAGGTAGCCAAGCTTCAAGCTGAGCCAAGACGCGCGTGGCGCGCGCCAAAAGATCGGCCATGGAGAGGTTGTTGTCGGTAGTAGGTTTCATTCTGAATCAGGAGCGGTAATCGGCGTTGATGCTGACGTACTCGTGCGAGAAGTCGCAGGTGTACACGGTTTCGGTATTCTTGCCGCGACCAAGCGCGATGCGCACCAGAATCTCGGCTTCTTTCATGATGCGCTGGCCATCGGTTTCTTGATAAGTGGGGTTGCGCCCGCCTTGCGTGGCGACCAAGACATCGCCGAGCCAGAGTTTGACGCCACTGACGTCGAGGTCAGTGATCCCAGCGTAGCCGATGGCAGCCAAGATGCGGCCTAGGTTCGGATCGCTCGCAAAAAAAGCAGTCTTGACCAGAGGGGAGTGCGCGACAGCGTAAGCCACTAGCAGAGCCTCGGCCGATGATTTGGCCTCTTCAACCTGGATGGTCATGAACTTGGTCGCGCCTTCGCCGTCTCGTACAATTTTCTGTGCAAGATCGGTCGCTGCCGCGGCAAGTGCTGCCTTGAGTGGTGCATATTCCGAATGCGTCGTGCTGTCGACCATCAGGCCGCTTTTGCCTGTGGCAATGATGATGAAGGAATCATTGGTTGAAGTATCACCGTCAATGGTGATGCGATTAAATGAAACATCAGCGATTTCACGCGCGAGTTGGGTCAGCAAGGGCTGCGCAATGCCAGCGTCGGTAGCGAGATAGCTCAGCATGGTCGCCATGTTCGGACGGATCATGCCGGCGCCTTTACTGATGCCGGTGAGGGTAATTGTTTTGCCGCCCAAGGTGACTCGTTGCGAATGAATCTTGGGCAAAGTGTCGGTGGTCATGATGCCGTGTGCAGCGGATATCCAATTATTGGCGCTCAGGTTC
>CANFEI010000130.1 GCA_947445495.1 Alcaligenaceae bacterium | reverse complement strand
GACCCTGCGAATGCATTTCGCTACACCGCACGTGGAAATTTGGTTGGGGTCATCACCAACGGCACAGCTGTGCTTGGATTAGGCAACATCGGCCCGTTGGCGTCTAAGCCTGTGATGGAGGGCAAGGCCGTTTTGTTTAAGAAGTTCGCTGGCATCGATGTGTTCGATATCGAAATTAACGAGCAAGATCCTCTCAAACTCGTCGAGATTATCGCGGGCCTTGAGCCGACCTTTGGCGGCATCAACTTAGAAGATATCAAGGCGCCCGAGTGCTTTGTCGTTGAGCGTAAATTGCGTGAGCGCATGCGCATCCCTGTGTTCCATGATGATCAGCATGGAACGGCGATCTGTGTATCTGCGGCGTTTATCAACGGGCTGAAGGTTGTCGGTAAGGAAATTGATAAAGTAAAAGTGGTGGTGTCTGGTGCAGGCGCTGCGGCGCTAGCATGTCTGGACCTGATGGTTGACCTTGGATTACCGCTTAAAAATATCTGGGTGTCAGACATTGAAGGTGTCGTGTACGAAGGCCGTACAATCCTGATGGATCCTGACAAGCAGCGCTTTGCGCAAAAAACGGATGCGCGCAAACTGGCGGAGATTATTTCCGAAGCCGACGTGTTTCTTGGTTTGTCAGCGGGTGGCGTGCTCAAGCCCGGGATGGTGAAGGTAATGGCCGCTCGTCCCCTAATCTTGGCGCTCGCCAACCCCGACCCTGAGATCCTTCCAGCCGAGGCGCACGCAGTGCGTGATGACATCGTGATGGCAACAGGTCGTTCGGACTATCCTAATCAAGTCAACAACGTCTTGTGCTTTCCGTATATTTTTCGCGGCGCGTTGGATGTGGGTGCCACAACCATCACCCGTGACATGGAAAAGGCGGCCGTCGTCGCAATTGCCAAGCTTGCCCAAGAAGAACAAAGCGAGGTCGTCGCTGCCGCCTATGGCCACTACGATGTCGCTTTCGGACCGAACTCTTTTATTCCTAAGCCGTTTGATCCACGCTTAATTGTGCGTATCGCTCCGGCGGTGGCAAAAGCGGCGATGGAAGGCGGTGTCGCGACGCGTCCGATTGCTGATCTCGATGCCTACGTCGAGCAACTCGAACAATTCGTATATCGCTCGGGTGCTTTTATGCGACCGTTGTTCTCCGTCGCTAAATCGCGTGTACGTGAAGGCGGACGCGCGCGGATTGTGTTTACGGAAGGCGAGGACGAGCGCGTCTTGCGTGCGGTGCAGGTGATCGTCGATGAAAAGCTGGCGAAGCCAATTCTTGTGGGCCGTCCTTCCGTATTGAAGGATCGTATTTCGAAGTTTGGGTTGCGTTTGCGCCTTGGTGAAGATGTTGAAGTCACTAACCCAGAGTTTGATGAGCGTTTCAATCAATACTGGACGGTCTATTGGGAAAAAATGTGCCGCCATGGTGTGACCAAAGAAATGGCACGCGTCGAAATGCGTCGTCGGCTGACCTTGATCGGCGCGACCATGGTGCGCATGGGCGATGCCGATGGCATGATTTGCGGGACTGTGAGTGGCTATCACGATCATCTTAAGTTTGTGGATCAAGTGATTGGTAAGCGCCCAGGCGCGACGACCTACGCTGCGATGAATATCCTGTTGTTGCCTGAGCAGACGCTAGCTCTGGTCGATACGCACATCAACGATGATCCCACGGCAGAACAAATTGCTGAATTCACGATTGCGGCGGCCGATCAAATGCGACGTTTGAATTTGACGCCGAAGGTTGCGTTGCTATCGCGGTCAAACTTCGGATCGGGGAGTTCGGCGTCGGGTAGCAAAATGCAAAAAGCGCTCGAAATTATCCGGGCTAAAGCTCCGGACCTCGAGGTTGACGGTGAGATGCATGGCGATTGCGCGTTGAGCGAAGCGTTGCGCTTGAGGATCCTGCCCTCGTCCACCTTGAAGGGGGCTGCGAACCTGCTGGTGTGTCCGAATGTGGACTCAGGCAATATTGCTTACAACTTGTTGAAGACAGCAGCGGGGGGCAATGTCGCGGTGGGTCCGTTCTTGTTAGGGGCAAACGCACCGGTACATATTTTGACAACGAGTGCGACCGTCCGCCGTATTGTCAATATGACAGCATTGACCGTGGTCGAAGCGAACGATTCTCGGCACAGCGGCATCCAAGCTAAGCTATTGTAATAAAAGTAAAAATTAGCATCCCGCGCCCACGAAACTCTTGAATGTTGGTGGGTGCGGGTGCTGTCCTTCATCGTTTTTTGTGCTCTTCTGGAAAAGAAAGGGCTTCAGCCACTTCCAAACTGGTCACTGTCGAGTTATTGTCCTAACCTATTCAAGGAGCCATTTGTATGGGAAAGGCGGTTGATCCGGCGTTGCGTCAGCTGTTAAAGCGCGGGGGGGATTTTGATCCTGTGACTGGGCGCGACCTGGTGTCTGAAGCGGCAAAAGAGCATGGCCTGGCATGGTGCGTTGCCGATTGCGATAAGGCCCGTAGCCGTTCCGCGGTGTTCCGCGCCATCGTCAAGGCAGTGGACTATCCCCAGTTTTTTGGCGGTGATTTTGACGGCTTGTTTGATTGCTTGCGAGATACCTTGCAAGATCAAAAAGATGGCGGTTTGGTGCTTGTCCTCGATAAGCTTCATTCGGCTGATCCAGCCATTGTGATGGATGGCCATCAGTTCTTGCAGGTTTTGAACGATACGGTGAGCTACGCTCGTGAAAACAAGTTGGTCTTCATCTATGGCATTCACCATGCCGGTAGGCACGACGACGCCAAGCCTGGTGTTGTGCATAATTGGAGCGACGAGCCCAGTTAGTTCGGCTGCGTGGGTCTTGAAGCACCCTCATCTAGAGTGTCCGCTACCAGCCCAACAGGGCGGTCGTCGCTGCAACGAGCGCGAGCCCAGCGGTTTCACTGCGTAGCACCCGCTGCCCAAAGCGCACGCTGCTCACCTTAGATTGGCGAGTGGTCTGAAGTTCTTCATTGCTCCAGCCACCCTCAGGTCCAATCAGAAAGCTGACGCTTGCGTGCACCGCCGCCTGTTGTTTAAGTAGCGTGGCACTGAGATCATTTTCGGCAGCAGGATCGCACAGCAGTACCAGGCCCAAATCCTTGTTGGTAAGTGCTTGCTCTAGATTTTGAGGCGGCAAAATCTGCATTAAACGATTGCGGCCACACTGCTCTGACGCGGAAATCACAATGCCTTGCCAGTGAAGCAAGCGCTTGTCCAGACGATCGCCCGTGAGCTTGAGTACGCTGCGTTGGGCGGCAATCGGGATGAGGCGCTGCACGCCAAGCTCAACCGCTTTTTCGATGATCCAATCCATTTTGTCGCCGGACGGGAGGCCTTGAATGAGTGTGAGCACACCCCTGAGTTCGGCTTCTCTTTGATTGCGGTCCCCAAGTCTTGCCTGCGCTGTTTTTCCATCAAAATCAAGCACTCCGGTGATTTCTCCGCCCTGACCATCAAAGAGCACAATGTCGCAACCAGCGACTAAACGGCGCACCCGGATGTGATGCGCAACAGACGGGGGAAGCGTGAGGGTTTTATTGCCCGAAATCGGGTCTGGGCAGTAAAAACGGGGTGCTGTCATCAGGGTGACTCAGTTGGGAGATAGGGGGATGTACGGGTGCTAAACTCTTGTGTTTTGTAACCCATTTTTTGATCCTGCGGCCGCCTGGTCAGGGATACTTCGCATGAGCCAATCCAACCACACCTCTGTCAAACTGGCCGACGCTATCCGCGCTCTGGCGATGGATGCCGTCCAGCAAGCCAACTCTGGGCACCCCGGCGCGCCGATGGGCATGGCCGAAATGGCTCAGGCGCTGTTCACACGCCACTTACAACACAACCCGACTGACCCGGCCTGGGCAAATCGCGATCGTTTCGTGCTCTCTAATGGCCACGGATCCATGCTGCTTTATGCATTGCTCCACCTGACTGGCTACGACCTTCCAATGGAAGAGCTCCGTAAGTTCCGTCAACTGCATTCAAAAACGCCGGGCCACCCGGAAGTCGGTATCACGCCAGGCGTTGAAACGACGACGGGTCCCTTGGGGCAAGGTTTGGCTAACGCCGTGGGCATGGCACTGACTGAGGCCTTGTTGGCTGCGGAATTTAACCGCCCCGAGCACACAATTGTTGACCACCACACCTACGCATTTGTGGGTGATGGCTGTTTGATGGAGGGCATTTCGCACGAAGTTTGTTCGCTTGCGGGCACTTTGCGCTTGTCTAAGCTCATCGTTCTTTATGACGACAACGGCATTTCGATTGATGGCAAAGTAGAGAACTGGTTTGCCGACGACACCGCCAAGCGCTTTGAAGGCTATGGCTGGAATATCGTGCGGGTCAATAACGGTCATGATGTGGATGCGGTGGATCATGCGCTAAAGCAAGCGCATCAGCTGGGCAAGCAACATGTGCGCCCGACGTTAGTGATTTGTCGCACCGTGATTGGTAAAGGTGCACCGAACGTGGCGGGTACTGACAAGGTGCATGGCGCGCCACTCGGTGCAGACGAGATTGCGGCGACACGCACTGCGATCGGTTGGCCCCACGCGCCGTTTGAAATTCCTGAGTCGGTTTACAAGGGCTGGGATCAGCGCGCCGTTGGTGCGCAGACACAGTCAGCCTGGCAAAAAACGTTTGATGCGTACGCTGCCAAATATCCAGAGCAGGCACAGCAGTTTGTGCGTCGCATGCGGGGTGAGATGCCTGCTGGTTTTGCGGATGCGGCAAGCAAGCTTCTCGCAGCGACGAATGAAAAAGCGGAGACTATTGCTTCGCGTAAGGCCTCGCAGTTAGCCATTACCGCCTTGGTTG
>CANFEI010000129.1 GCA_947445495.1 Alcaligenaceae bacterium | reverse complement strand
TTTTCGTTGTCTGCGCTGGGGTTGCTCAGTGGCTTTATTGCCATTCAGATGGGATGGTTTCCCGCTGCCTTTATGTACAACTTGCCACTGAACATTTTCAGTATCTTGTCTAACGATTTGTTGTTGGCTATCCCATTTTTTACTCTGATGGGGGCGGTACTAGAAAAGTGCGGACTCGCCGAAGACATGCTCGATTCAATGGGACAGCTGTTTGGCCCCATTCGCGGCGGTGTTGGGTACTCTGTCATCCTCGTGGGATTTATTTTAGGAGCGGTCACGGGGACTGTCGCCGGACAGGTCATCGCGATGGCGATGATCTCGTTGCCGGTGATGATGCGCTATGGCTACAACATGCGCTACGCCACGGGCGTATTGGCCGCCTCCGGTACGATCACGCAGCTCGTGCCGCCCTCCCTGGTGCTTGTGGTGATGGCGGATCAATTAGGTCGCTCCGTCGGCGATATGTATAAAGGCGCGTGGGGGCCCTCGATCCTACAGATACTCATTTTTCTTCTTTACACCTTCGCGCTTTCACGATTCCGTCCCAACCATATGCCGGGCTTGCCTCCTGAGGCGCGCACCTTGCATGGTTGGGCGTTATGGCGCAAGTGTTTGCGTGGCATCATTCCATCGGCGCTACTGATTTTTGCCGTGCTCGGCAGTATGGGTGGTTTACCCTTTATGAAGACAGCGATTGCGACCCCGACTGAGGCGGGAGCAATGGGTGCGGTCGGCGCAATTTTGCTGGCGGCGTTCCATCGTCGCTTATCGTGGGAAGTCGTGCGTGACGGGATGACCGGCACGATGCGCATCACCGCCATGGTCGTTTTTATCTTAATCGGCTCGCGCGTGTTCTCTTTGGTATTTCAGGGCGTAGACGGTGCCATCTGGATCGAACATCTGTTGACTAGTTTGCCGGGTGGGCAGACAGGTTTTTTGTTTGTCGTCAATATTTTTGTCTTCTTCTTAGCGTTCTTCTTAGATTTCTTTGAGATCGCCTTCATCATTCTGCCCATGCTTGCGCCGGTCGCGAGCAAACTTGGTATCGACATGATTTGGTTTGGCGTGCTGTTGTGCGTCAATATGCAAACCAGCTTCATGCATCCACCGTTCGGTTTCGCGCTGTTCTATTTACGGAGTACGGCAGACAATCTGTTTAAGTCTGGATCGTTGCCGGCTAAGGTTTTATCCAAGGACATTTATCTGGGTGCGATCCCTTGGGTGTTGTTGCAATTGACGCTTGTTGTCATTGTCATTTTCTTCCCTCAAACGGTGACGGTCTTTTTAGATAAACCGATAGAGGTGGATTTAAAGACAATCAGAATCGAAGTGCCTCCCAATGATTTGCAGCAATCAGACGACCAGAATGAGCAGGATACGGTCAACAACTTGATGCGCGATTTGATGAAAAACACCCCTCAAGCAAAATGAGTGAGGGACCAGTCATCACCGGCGGAATCGCTGACGACGTTGTCGTCGAGGGGCCTGCCTTTCCCTTACTAATCAAAATCATGGCGACATTATTTGTCGCCGCGATCGTGCTCTCCGGTATGCCTGCGCTGCAGGAGATGCAATGGTCCGAGCTCACGAATACCGCTGCTGTGGTGTGGGGGTGTGCAGCGCTTGCGACCGGGCTGATTTATTTTTGGATGCTTAAAAGTCGCACATCGATTCGCGATGGGGTGATCGAGCAAACATGGATCTGGAATAAGCGCATCGCGATTGATCAGATCAGACAAGCTAAATTTATTTATGTTCCCCGCCTAACGTGGTTGATTGCACCCCGACTGGTCGTGCGCAGCGGCGTAAGCGCGACGGTTTTTTACGCTGCCGAGCCTGCCGTTCAAAAGGCTTTTGCCCGCTTGGTCTCGGGCGGGTAATATGATGTTCAATATAAAAACAATCATTTGGGGGCATCGTGTTCAGACTAGACGGCAAAGTTGCATTAGTCACGGGTTGTGGCACGCTCGGTGAGGGGTGGGGAAACGGCAAGGCGATTGCGGTAGCCCTCGCGCGCCAGGGCGCGAAGGTGTTTGGCTCGGACCTCAATTTAGAGGCGGCTGAGCAAACGCAAAAAATCATTGAGCAAGAAGGCGGATCGGCAGGCGTGATGATCGCCGATGCCACAAAAGCAGACGACGTTAAAAAACTTGTCGATGCCTGTATGGCCAAATATGGTCGTATCGATATCTTGGTCAATAACGTAGGTCGGTCGGAACCGGGCGATCCTGTGACCATGTCGGAGGCTGTGTTTGATGAACAGCTCGATGTAAACGTCAAGGGTGCGTTCCTTGCTTGTAAATATGTATTGCCGATCATGGAAGCACAGGGCAATGGTTCTGTCGTCAGCATTTCTTCTGTTGCTGGCTTACGTTACATTGGCAAGCCGCAGGTTGGCTATTCGGCTGGCAAAGGCGCACTACAGCAACTGATGCAGACGACCGGAGTGATCTACGCTGACCGTGGCATACGTTTAAATTGTGTGGCACCTGGCTTAATGTTTACCCCCTTAGTTAAACGCCTCGCTGACAAATATGCCAATGGCGACTTTGAGGGATTTGTGGCGCATCGTCACAAACAAGTGCCGGCAGGATACATGGGTGAATCTTGGGATGTCGCACATGCCGTTGTTTTTCTTGCGAGCGACGAAGCCCGATACATTAACGGACAAACGCTCGTTGTTGATGGTGGATTGACCTCCGCAACACGATAACGCGACAGCGCCATGGGTGACCGTGGTACTGTCGCGGCGATCCCTGATTTTAAAAAAGGAAATGCTATGAAAGCAGTAGTGCTGACCGAGACAGGATTCGAGATTGGGCAAGCTCCTATGCCCAAGCCTAATGACGATCAGGTGCTCGTGCGTGCCCACGCTTATGCGCTAAATCGTGCCGACCTTGGCGTGCTGTCGGGCGGGCAGCACGGCAGCGTTGGGGGGCCTGGAACAATTCCTGGGATGGAGTGGGCAGGCGAAGTCGTGGAGGTTGGCGCACGCGTACGCGGCATCAAGCCCGGCGATCGCGTGATGTGTTCAGGTACACGAGGTTATGCGCAGTACGTTGTGACGGACTGGGGGCGTGTGATGCCTATCCCGTCGGCTTCCATGAGCTATGAGCAAGCAACTACCTTGCCTATTTCAATTCTGACGATGCACAACGCACTCATCACGGCCGGTGAGATGCGCGCCGGTGAGACAGTATTAATACAAGGCGCATCCTCTGGCGTCGGGCTCATGGCGATGCAAATCGCCAAGGTCATGGGCGCGAAAACTGTTATTGGCACATCGTCTAACCCTAGCCGACTGGCGCAGTTAAAAAAATATGGGGCTGATTTTGCGATTGATAATAGCGATCCAACATGGCCCGCGCTCGCAACAGAGGCGAATGGCGGAAGAGGCGTGAATCTGATTGTTGATCAATTGTCCGGTAAGTTCGGCACACCAAATCTAGAGGCCTGTGCCGTCTTAGGTCGCGTGGTAAACGTTGGGCGACTTGCCGGAAGGTTCGCAGAATTTGACTTCGATCTGCATGCAGCCAAACGGATTAAGTACACGGGCGTTACGTTTCGGACTCGAAGCATTGAAGAGGTGCGCGACATTGCTTCACGAGCGATGGGAGATCTGTGGCCGCATATTGAGTCGGGTAAGTTGGCCTTGCCCATTGACAGCACCTATAGCTTTGACAAGATCGCAGATGCCTTCGCAAAAATGCGTGGCAACCAACACTTTGGCAAAATCGTGGTGTCGATGAACTAAGCGCCATGTCTATTCATTCGATCGAACAACTGCGCACCTTATATGCTTTACCGAAGGAGCGTGCGGTAAAAAAGCAGTTATCTGCATTGGATGGACACTGCCGTCAGTTCATTGCGCTGTCGCCTTTCGTTGTGTTAGCGAGCCAGGGGGCGGATCATGCTTTGGATGCGTCGCCACGAGGTGGCCCCCCCGGGTTTGTAAAGATCACTGAGGCGGGGCAAGTATTGATTCCGGATTCACCGGGAAATAATCGACTGGATACGCTAGAAAATATTATCCACACGGGGCGGATCGGGATGTTGTTCATGATTCCTGGCGTCGACGAAACGCTGCGCGTGAACGGCAACGCACACCTAACGACTGCTGACGATCTTTTACGGCTTTGTACAACTGACTTAAAGCCGCCTAAGTTAGTGATTCAGGTTGATGTGACGCAAGCATATCTGCATTGTGCGAAGGCGTTTATGCGCTCGCAGTTGTGGGATGCCTCTAAGAAAATTGATCGAGGATGTCTGCCGACGATGGGACAGATGATTGGCGAGCAGACGAATATGTCTGGGCCGTCTGAAACGGACGCGGAAATGCTTGAGCGCTACAAAAATGAGTTATAGACATTGGATGTGACGAGGCAGAGATGACAGCACCGCTTGCAGGAATTAAGGTCGTCGAGATTAGCGTGGCAATGGCGGGACCCTTCTGCGGCATGCTGCTGGGGGACTATGGCGCGGATGTCATCAAGATCGAGCGAACAGAGGTTGGCGACGATAGTCGTGCGTGGTCGCCATTCTTTCATGACTCATTGAGCTATTACTATGCCGCGGCTAATCGGAATAAGCGCGGGATGGCCATCGATTTGAAGACGCCCGAAGGCGTCAAGATCGCGCGCGAACTCATCGAGCAAGCCGATGTGCTTGTGCATAACTATCGCGTTGGTGCATTGGAGCGACTCGGTTTGGATTATGAATCTTTGTCCAAAGTGAATCCTCGTTTGGTGTATTGCGCTATTAGCGGGTTTGGAGCGACAGGCCCGTTGAGTAAAGAGCCGGCAAATGACTTATTCATGCAGGCTTATGCAGGCTC
>CANFEI010000128.1 GCA_947445495.1 Alcaligenaceae bacterium | reverse complement strand
TCAAGTGAGCACTTGATTTCGTTTGCAATCACAGCAGCCTGTTACAGCTACGTGACCTGCGCTACGCGTATCAAGCGCCCACACTTATCGGTTGTCAAATTTTTAAAGAACAAGGCACCACGGGCATTTGGCTGAAAATCAGCCAAATGCGGCAAATCTGTAGGTATTCGGGAATTAAATGGTCTTGAAGGACCAGATGACCACGGCTGCTACTGACTGCTTTATTTTCTGTGCTTTTTTTCTATGCTTTAGTAGAAGCAAAGAGGATAGAGTATGAACGGATTTTTTTAGCCTGTCAAGTTGGATATGCGAATGGACAGCTAGCGTGTCGCGGACTTGAGCCGAGATGCGAACAGTTTCCGAAATTTTTGTACTTTAGGTGCCACAACCATCTGGCAATAGCCTTGCTCTGGATGCAGCGCAAAGTAGTTGTCGTGATACGCCTCAGCGGGCCAAAACCTTGCCGCTGGCCTGAGTTCAGTACAAATTGACGCAGCAAACTCACCCGTTGCGTCTAGCGCGACAATCGCTGCTTGTGCCGCATCCCGCTGTGCGGCATCCTGCCAAAAAATAGCTGACTGATACTGTGGGCCAACGTCATTGCCTTGGCGGCCTGGCGTTGTGGGATCATGAATTGCAAAAAGCACTTCAAGCAAATCCTTGTAGCTGATTTTCGCGGGATCAAAATCTATCTTCACCACTTCGATATGACCCGTTTGCTTGGAGCAAACCTGCTCATAACTTGGCTGATCAACGGAGCCGCCGCAATAACCCGACTGCGCGCTATGCACGCCCTCAAGCGAAGCGAACACCGCTTCAACGCACCAGAAACAGCCCCCGCCAAACACTGCACTTTGCACTCCAACAGAAGCTGCGCTCATCCGATTCACCTTAAATAAGAATATTGTGTGCGACTAGGGCCGCAAAGAAATGATCCACTTCGCCAAACGCTGCGCGTCCTGCTCATTGACCTGAGACTGAGCAGGCATGGGGACGGCGCCCCAGCGCCCTCGCGCACCCTGCCTAATCGCTTTACTGAGGGACTGCTCAGCATCCGCCTGCCCAGCGTAGCGCTGCGCAATCGCCGTGAAGGCGGGTCCCACGCGCTTGGCATCCACCTGATGGCAGCCGAGACAAGTCTTGGCTTTAGCCAGCGCCAACCCATCCGACACACCCTGCGCAGAGACAACCCCCACGTAACTTAGGCACAAGCCAAGACTGACGCACGCTGCACGCCAGCGTCTTCCCGACACAACAGCACGCATCACTTGTTAAATGCGTCCGTCACAGCACCACGGCTCGCCGTACTTGCTAAATGGCCAAACTTGGCGAGTACGCCACGCGTATAGCGCGGGGTAGGCTGCTTCCAGAGCTTACGGCGCTGCTCGATTTCCGCGTCCGGCACGTTCAGCTGCAACAGCAACTTGTGCGCATCGATCGTGACCGAATCACCCTCTTTGATGAGACCGATCAAACCACCGACATAGGCCTCGGGCGCCACGTGACCCACCACCATTCCCCATGTACCACCAGAGAAGCGGCCATCTGTAATCAAGCCGACGCTCTCGCCCAAGCCTTGGCCAACTAAAGCAGAAGTTGGTGCAAGCATCTCGCGCATCCCTGGGCCGCCCTTGGGGCCCTCGTAGCGGATCACAACGATATCCCCGTGCGTAATTTTGCGATCCATAATGGCGGCCATCGCATCATCTTCCGAGTCAAAGACACGTGCGGGGCCCGTAATGACAGGATTCTTCAGGCCGGTGATTTTGGCAACAGACCCCTCGGGTGACAGATTGCCTTTGAGAATTGCAAGATGGCCTTGCTTATACATCGCATTTTTAATTGTGCGGATCACTTGCTGATCAGCTGGCGGCTCACTTGGTATGTCTTTGAGCACTTCGGCGATGGTCTTGCCAGAAATCGTCATGCAGTCGCCATGCAGCAAGCCCGCGTTCAACAGGATCTTCATGACCTGCGGGATTCCACCTGCGCGATGCAGGTCAACGGTCAGGAACTGACCAGAGGGCTTCAGATCACATAAAACAGGGACGCGCTTACGGATGGTCTCAAAATCATCGATCGTCCATGGCACTTCCGCAGCATGTGCGATTGCTAAAAAATGCAAGACTGCGTTCGTGGAGCCACCGATCGCCATGATGACCGACACAGCATTCTCTAGCGACTTGCGCGTAATGATGTCGCGCGGCTTACGCCCTTTACGTACCGCGTCAACCAACACGCGCGCAGCCTCAGCGGCATGGGTAATCGCCTCTTTGTCCTCGTTTGCCAATGTGCTTGAGTATGGCAGCGCCATGCCCATCGCCTCGAAGGACGAGCTCATCGTGTTGGCGGTGTACATGCCACCGCAGGAGCCCGAGCCCGGAATTGCCTTTTGCTCAATCGCCTTGAAATCTTCGTTACTCATGCGCCCCATTGTGAACTCACCCACGGCCTCGAATACCGACACAATATTGAGGTCGCGACCCTTATGTGAACCTGGCTTGATGGTGCCGCCGTAAACATAAATGCCCGGTACGTTCATCCGCGCGATGCCGATCATGCCGCCCGGCATATTTTTATCACAGCCGCCGACCACCACCACACCATCCATCCACTGCCCTTGGACAGCAGTCTCGATACAGTCAGCGATCACTTCGCGTGAAACCAGCGAGTACTTCATGCCCTCGGTCCCCATGGACATCCCATCAGAAATCGTGGGGGTACCAAACACCTGCGGATTCGCTTTGGCCTCGCGCACTGCGGCAATCGCAGCATCGACGAGAGGCTGCAAACCACTATTACAAGGCGTGATGGTGGAATGACCGTTCGCCACACCAATCATGGGATTCGCGAAGTCAGTTTCTTTGTAGCCCATGCCGTAATACATCGAGCGGTTGGGCGCGCGCGTCACGCCTTCAGTAATGTGTTTGGAGCGTTCGTTATTTGCCATGAGGATTACCTGTTAGTGAAGATTTCAGCGGTTATTATCGGACATCTTTTACTTGCTGGGGCGCCATGTTGCAATTCCCGACTATCGACCCCGTGGCCATTCGCCTCGGACCGCTTGCCATACATTGGTATGGCTTGATGTATCTGGTCGCGTTTGGATCGGCCTGGCTGTTGGGGCGCTGGCGCATCTCGCATCATAAAACCGACCTCACCGCTCGTGACCTTGAAGACATTATTTTTTATGGGATATTGGCTGTCGTGCTAGGTGGTCGCCTGGGATATGCCTTGTTTTACAAGCCCGGCCACTACCTTACCCATCCGCTCGAGATCCTCTACGTCTGGGAAGGCGGGATGTCGTTTCATGGGGGGCTCATTGGCGTGATTGCCATGATGTTCCTACTCGCGCGCGCACGCGGCTACTCGTTTTTTATGGTGGCTGACTTCGTCGCCACGCTGATTCCACTCGGCCTGGCCGTGGGCAGGCTAGGAAACTTCATTAACGGCGAGCTATGGGGAAGGCCAAGCAGCGTTCCTTGGGCGATGGTGTTTCCACAGAGCGGGGACGGCCTGGCGAGACACCCCTCACAGCTTTATCAGTTTGGCCTGGAAGGTCTGGTGCTATTTGGCTTGGTGTGGTGGTTTGCAAATAAACCTCGCCCAGCAGGGCAAGTGAGCGCTGCATTTTTAATAGGCTACGGGATCCTGCGATTTGCAGCTGAGTTTGCGCGTGAGCCGGACAGTTTTTTAGGGCTGCTCGGCCTAGGACTCAGCATGGGGCAGTGGCTCTGCCTGCCGATGGTTGGTGTCGGAGTTGTTTTGTTTGCTTGGGCGCGACGCACGCCGCACCCTACAACCAAAAAGTAAGCCTCGCATCTTTTGATAAGCAAAAGGGTCTGCCCAACTAGGCAGACCCTTCGATATAGATGCCCCGCTCGTGCCGTTCAGGTCGGCATCTCGAACCTAGGGTTCAAGTTGGCCGCGATCTGCCTGACGTCGAGCGCATCTGACTAGAGATGTGCATGCCTGTCGGGCTATCCCACAACCTATGTATGCCAAAGCATTGGTTCAGAGAATATATGACCTGGTCACGAACACAGCAGGGACAAACTGGGAATTACTTTGTCTTGCCAGAGCTTGAGGCAGCTACCGCTGCATCGAGCATTGCATTCATGTCATCAATTCTACGCTTGAAGTCGCCGACAGCCAAACCGCCCAGGGGGCCGTCCGGCGCACGCACGGATAAGAGCTCCACGGCAATCTGTATGGCAGCCATCACCGCAATGCGCTCATTACCCGAAACTTTACCCGTCCCCTGTATACGCCCCGCGAGCTGACTGACATGCTGGGCAGCAGAGGTCAGTGCGGCTTTCTCTTCCGCGGGGCAGGCCAAGGAGTACTCTCGCCCAAGAATAGAAATATCGACGCGTTCCATTAACGAGGCTCCTCAGGTTGCGGGGCGCCGGGTAAGCGCTCGAGCACCGCCTCAATCCGCTGGCGAGCCTGCACGGTGGCCTCACGCAGGGTATTGACCTCTTGATCGCGCGATTGCAACTGCGCCTGCAAAGAAGTCTGTTCTTGCTTGAATAAATCGAGCGATCCTTGCAGAGAGGCCTTCTCGCTTGCAAACGTGTCCACTTTTTTGTGGAGTGCCTTGGCTTCGCTACCCCCGAGGTCCAACTTTGCTTTCAAGGCATCACGCTCAGCCTGGGCTTGTAGCAGTTGAGACTGAAGAGTTTTTTGGTCGGCCGCGAGCTGCTGCGTGAGGGCAACAAGCTTCGCTACGCGCGTGGAGAGGTGATCGAGATCGTCAAGCATATCGCTATCGTAAAGCAAAATTGCAAATACCAAAATCAGAAGCTGACAAAAGCAAGCCAGAATGTAAGGTAGCGTTCAG
>CANFEI010000127.1 GCA_947445495.1 Alcaligenaceae bacterium | reverse complement strand
GAACGAACTGATCATATTGCTCAGGGTTAACCAACCACCAGATGCGAAAAGAGGTCTCAGCAGAGTTTTACGGAAGTGTAAGCCTCCATTATCATATGGCAAAGCTCGCCACGCGTACCATCCGTGTATCACGCAAGCGACAATTCGACCAGCAGCTAAAACTCCTGCGATGACATCAAGTCTTGTAGATCCGTTAGATATGATTACAACTGGCCCAAGAAATGTAAACAATCCCATTGGCAGCCGTATTGCGTTGATGATACCGAAAGCATTACGCGCCTCCAATACACCTCTGAATCCCGAAGTTAAAACAATGGCTGGCATGGCTAATGCCATCATATATACGGCGTTTATTGCCTCTTTTGGATCAGGAACTGCTTGAATTGATCCTACTCCAATGTGGGCAAAGGACGCCATCAAAAGCCCAGCAAATGCTCCAAGGCAAAGCATGATGACAATGGAGGTCGCAGCCAAGGATCCAGTTCGTTTATCGTCTTTTTCCGCAATCGCTATAGAAATTAGCAATGTCAAAGAGCGTCCCAAGCCGAAGTCGAACAAACCAAAGTAACTGACGACCGTCCATATCAAAGTCAGCAGTCCGAAGCGAGCATCTCCTAATCCTTGAATTAACACAGGAATACAAAAAACAGCCACGATCAGAGGCAGTCCAAATCCAAGAAGGTTATAAAAAGAATGTCTGATTAATCTTATGCCGTTGCGTTCAGACATTATTTAATCGGTCCCAGATGAGGAAAAATAATTGCTTGATGAGAATGACAGATTTGGGCCATTCATATTCTTCTCAACGCTAAGTCATTAACTTTAAAGGCGTTCTAACTCGCCTCCACTGCCTTCGCAAGATCCTCAATCACTTTCTTCGCATCGCCAAACACCATCATGGTTTTGTCGAGGTAGAAGAGTTCATTATCTAAACCTGCATAACCAGACGCCATCGAACGCTTGTTGACGATGATTGTTTTCGCTTTGTAGGCTTCCAGAATCGGCATGCCGGCGATCGGTGATTTAGGATCCGTCTTCGCAGCAGGGTTCACTACGTCGTTTGCACCGAGCACTAACACGACGTCCGTTTGCGCGAACTCGCTGTTGATGTCTTCCATCTCAAACACTTGGTCGTAAGGCACTTCGGCCTCGGCGAGCAACACGTTCATGTGGCCAGGCATACGGCCCGCGACAGGGTGGATGGCGTATTTCACAATTACACCATGCTCGGTGAGCTTCTCGGCCAGTTCTTTCAAGGCGTGCTGTGCACGGGCGACGGCCAAGCCATAACCAGGAACGATGGTGACGGTCTCTGCGTTGGTGAGCAAGAAGGCGGCATCATCTGCACTGCCTGAGCGAACGTTACGCTGTACGCCCGAGCCCGCCGCAGGACCTGCGTCGGCCGCGCCACCAAAACCACCCAAAATCACGTTAAAGAAAGAGCGGTTCATCGCCTTACACATGATGTAAGAGAGAATCGCGCCCGAGGAGCCCACCAGTGAGCCCGCAATAATCAGCATGGGGTTGTTCAGTGAAAAACCAATCCCTGCTGCCGCCCAACCCGAGTAGCTGTTGAGCATCGACACCACGACGGGCATATCTGCACCACCGATGGGGATAATGATCAGCACGCCCAGAGCAAAAGCGATCAAGGTCATGATCACAAAAGGTGTCCAATCTTGCGTCACCATAAACCAGATGCCGCAGCCCACCATCGCCAGCGCCATGGCGAGGTTAAACATGTGCTGTCCGGGAAAGACCACGGGCGCACCCTGGAACAATCGGAACTTATATTTGCCTGAGAGCTTACCAAACGCGATCACTGAGCCAGAGAAGGTGATGGCGCCCACGAACGTGCCAATAAACAGCTCAAGACGGTTACCAATCGGAATCGGTGCCCCTTTTGCAGCAACAATATTGAACGCGTGTGGTTCGGCGACAATCGCCACCGCAATGGCCACAGCGGCCAAACCAATCATGCTGTGCATGAAGGCGACGAGTTCAGGCATTTTCGTCATCTCGACGCGTTTAGCCATCAGGGTGCCGATCGAGCCGCCGATGAGCAAGCCGAGAACGACCCAACCCAAACCGATACCCGCTTGGCCTTCGCGTGCCAAACTAAAAATCAGTGCGGCAGTGGTCAGCACCGCAATGGCCATACCGGCCATACCGAACGCATTGCCGATGCGTGAGGTGGTCGGGTGCGACAAACCTTTCAGTGCCTGAATGAAACATACTGAGGCGACTAAATATAGTAGGGTGACAACGTTAATGGAAATCATGCCTGACTCCCGGTGTTTGCCGCTTTGTCTGCGGTTTTTTCCTTCGGTGCTTTCTTCTTAAACATCTCAAGCATGCGTCGCGTGACTAAGAAGCCGCCGAACACGTTGACTGCAGCCAGCGCCACAGCAAACACGCCCATGCCACGCGCCAAACCACCTTCAGTGAGTGCAGCTGCCAACATGGCACCCACAATCACGATGGCAGAAATCGCGTTGGTCACGGCCATCAGTGGCGTATGCAGGGCAGGGGTGACGTTCCAGACGACGTGATAGCCGACATAGATTGCTAAAACAAAAATGATGAGGTTCACCAGGGTAGGATCAAGCGCATCCATTATTTTTTCCTTAAATTTGTGCCGCCTTCGCAGACGAGGCAGGCCTGAACAATATCGTCATCGCGCGCAATCGCAAGATTGCCTTCTTTGTCGATGATGAGCTTGAGGAAATCCAATACGTTGCGTGCATACAGAGCCGAGGCATCGGTTGCGATCATGCCGGGCAAGTTGGTCAGGCCAACAAGCGTCACGCCGTTTTCTTGCACGACCTGGCCTTTTTGTGACAGGGGGCAATTGCCGCCACGCTCAACGGCCAGATCGACAATCACTGAACCAGGCTTCATGGCACGCACCGTATCGGCTGAAATCAACGTTGGTGCAGGGCGACCAGGAATCAAGGCAGTCGAAATCACGATATCAGCTTGCTTGCAGCGCTCTGAGACCAAGACGGCCTGTCGTGCCATCCAGCTAGCAGGCATGGGGCGTGCGTAGCCTCCCACCCCTTTTGCGATCTCTCGCTCTTCGTCTGTTTCAAACGGCACGTCAATAAATTTTGCGCCGAGTGATTCAACTTGTTCTTTCGCAGCGGGACGCACATCAGACGCTTCGACGACGGCGCCTAAACGCTTCGCGGTGGCGATCGCTTGTAGTCCTGCCACGCCGGTACCCAAGATCACGACGCGTGCGGCTTTGATTGTGCCGGCTGCCGTCATCATCATGGGGAACATGCGGCCGTAGTAATGGGCGCCGAGTAACACGGCCTTATAGCCCGCTAAGTTTGCTTGCGATGATAGGACGTCGAGGCTTTGTGCACGCGTTGTGCGCGGCGCAGCTTCTAGCGCAAAGGCGGTCAGGCCAGCGTGGGCCATCGCGTCAAGTCCGGCTTCATCAAATGGATCGAGCATGCCAACAATCGCTGTGTCGCGTTGGATTTTTCCAAGTTCTGCCTGGTCGGGCGCACGAACCTTCAGAACCAGCGCAGCCGAAAGCGCTTGCGCGGCATCCGTTAGTTGAGCCCCCGCTTGCTCGTAGGCCGCATCGCTAAAGTGGGCGGCAAGTCCCGCATCGCGTTCGACCAGTACTTGGTGGCCGGCGGCGACGTATTTTTTGACGGTTTCAGGGGTGGCGGCAACCCGGGTCTCGCCATCGCGTGTCTCGCGCGGAATCCCAAGGCGCATAGACTTCTCCAAATAGAAAAAATTGAATCCCTGATTTATACACCATCGAACGCGGCTTGACCCGAGAGCACTTTCTCCGATCCCGACTACAATTTCAACCAATATGACTGATTCAGCCCCAAGCAAGCAGCTCAACGCAAAAAAACGCGTCGTTGTCGGCATGTCCGGCGGCGTTGACTCGTCGGTGACGGCTTGGCTGCTCAAAGAGCAGGGTTACGAGGTCGTGGGTCTCTTCATGAAAAACTGGGAAGATGACGATGACTCAGAGTATTGTTCGACGCGTCAGGATTGGTTGGATGCGGTGAGCGTGGCCGATGTGGTGGGTGTCGATATCGAGGCTGTGAATTTTGCGGCAGAATATAAAGATCGTGTGTTTGCTGATTTTCTGCGTGAATACTCGGCAGGTCGTACCCCTAACCCTGACGTGCTGTGCAACGCCGAGATCAAGTTCAAGGCGTTCTTGGATCACGCAATATCGCTTGGGGCAGATCACATCGCTACGGGCCACTACGCTCGTGTGCGGGCGGTCGAGGGCCCAACCGGCTCGCGCTTCGAGTTGCTCAAGGCACTGGATCACACCAAAGACCAAAGTTATTTCTTGCATCGTTTAAATCAGGCGCAGCTGTCACGCACGCTCTTTCCTTTAGGCGAGATCCCCAAAAGCGAGGTGCGACGCATCGCCCATGCACTCAAGCTATCAAATGCGGCCAAGAAAGACTCCACCGGTATTTGTTTTATTGGCGAACGCCCGTTCCGTGAGTTTTTGAATCGCTATTTGCCGACTAAACCCGGGCCTATCCTGACTGAAACCGGTAAGCAAGTGGGGTTGCATCATGGCTTGTCTTTTTACACCTTGGGTCAGCGCAAGGGTTTGGGCATTGGTGGTGTCAAGGGCCACCAGCATGCCGATGGCACGGGCCCGGTCTGGTATGCCGCACGTAAAGATTTAGAGAACAATGCGCTGTATGTCGTCGAAGGCCACGAACACCCCTGGCTGTTGTCACACGCACTGCGTGCGGATCAGGCGAGCTGGGTGTCGGGCATCGCGCCCGAGGTCGGTGCCTATGCGGCCAAGACCCGGTATCGCCAAGCGGATGCGTCTTGCAAGCTAGAGGG
>CANFEI010000126.1 GCA_947445495.1 Alcaligenaceae bacterium | reverse complement strand
GTGATGACGAACGGCCAGAGCGTTCCCGTCATGGTGGCGCTCTTGTCTATTGCACTTTTCGTATTTTGTATGGTGTGTCACGGAGAACTCGTGCGTCGCAAGCCTCCCGTGCGACATCTCACCTTGTTCTATCTCATGCTCTCTGTAGGCGGCGCGCTCGGCGGAACCTTTGTTGGACTCATCGCGCCCGTCGTTTTCAATTCATATTTTGAACTACCGATTGGCTTGTTTTTTTGCGCAGCCTTGACCGCTGTCGTGGTCTGGCGAGAAAGCCCAAAGGTATTACGCATCGCGATTGCGATTGCGTTAGTGCTCTACAGCGCCCGACTGATTCACCTCTCGCTTGAATACGTCACCGGCTATCGGGTCGTCATGCGTAATTTCTACAGCCAGTTACGTGTGGAAGATGTACCAACCGCACATGGCATCAAACGCATCATGCGCCATGGAAATATTATTCACGGCGAACAATATCTCGATGACGCCTTACGTCGCAAACCGACTGCTTATTACTGTCCGCAATCTGGAGTCGGTCTCGCATTAAATAGTCTCAGCAGCGCACAGCCACAGAAAATTGGAATCGTGGGTTTGGGTGTTGGCACGCTTGCCACCTACGGGCGCGCAGGCAATGAGATGCGCATGTACGAAATCAATGACCAGGTTGTAGATGTCGCGCGCAGCGAGTTCACATACCTCAGCGACAGCCCCGCCAAGATGGTGTCTATTCTTGGTGATGGTCGCTTGATGCTAGAGCGCGAACCCCCTCAACAGTTTGATTTGCTCGCCATGGATGCGTTTTCTGGTGACTCGATCCCCACGCACCTGTTGACGCTCGAGGCCATGAAAATCTATTTCGGTCACATGAAATCCGATGGGATTCTCGCGGTGCACATCACCAATCAATACCTGGACCTGCAACCGGTCATGGCTGCTATCGGTCAACATTACGGCAAGGTTGCCCTGTTGTATAACCTTGCGCGCAATCCAGCCGAGCCTTTTTGCCGTCACACCATTTGGGTGTTGCTGATGTCTCCAGAGCGTGCAGCAACGCTGCCGAAAGAACTGCACGGTGGCGTGAAGCTGGAACCTCGCGCCGGCTTTAAGGCATGGACGGACGGGTTTTCGAACTTACTTGATATTCTTAAATAGCGTCGTGCTACGGCTTCGCTAGTCTTTGCAGGATTGCCTGATTTAGTCGGGCGACGTTGCCGATTACCGCACCACTTCGAGCTAAATCCAGTGGCTTGGTGCCCACTTGCAATTTTGCTTGCGGGCTATTTCCAATGATCAACGATGCGACTCGATCTAGCTCGACATCGATTGACTGACCCGCCTGAAAGATGCGCTCATTACGGCGACCATCTGTCGTGATGAGCGAGGCCCAACACTCACCCACGAATACGATACGCAAGGTTGTACTCTTCAAATTTTCAGTTGGATCTGAGGAAGTTCCTGTTGCAGGCTTGTCGGCGGCAACGGATGATGCTGGGGTAGCGGGAGTGGTTACTCGAGCGGGGGCTAGAGCGGACACTTGATTGGGGGCTGGAGCTAGAGCTGGGCTTGCCGTTGTTGCGGGGGGTTCAGGCAACTTAACCTCTGCACCGGTTGATGTCGCGGCGACGGCAGCTGCCTGTGTAGCTTGAGCTCTCGGCGACGCGGTTGACACCACAGCATCTTGTGATGCCGAACCCGCCGTCGCAACTGTCTTGTCCGAATCAGATACTAACGCTTGTTCGGCTTCAGATTCCTCAGAACCACGGAACCATCCACCGCCTACGATAAGCGCGAGCACGATGATCCCGATCATCGCAGCAACCCCGCCTGCCATAATATAATTAGGTTTCTTTTTTGTATGTGCATCCGCCGGTGCTGGCCCATGTCCGGCCTTGTACAACTGCGCAACACCTAATGCGGATGACGAAACGGCCTGCAGACTCGCAGTTTCGAGTTGCTCTAGCTTGTCATTGATAAGCAAGTCGCGGCTAATGCCCAGATAAAACAAGTACCCCTTGAGCGCATGCACATAGCGGCGTTCATGGTGAAAGGAGTCCATCGTGCCCGCTTCGAGGTTGAGCACTTGGCTCGGCGAGAGTATCAAACGCTTCGCCACATCTCCGATCTCTTTTTGCTGCCTCAGTCGCGCTTGACGCAAAAGCATCCCCAGCTCGACGCGCATTGAAGCGCCGAGATCGCGTGCAATTATGTTTTGGTCAACAGTATCCACGTGGCTTACCTAAAATCAGATCCACATCATAATTCAAATTAAAGCATTTTTAGGTCGCGGGCAACTAGTTTGGAGATGTAGCCCGTCGGACTATCCATTTCATGTAAGACCGAATAATGGTTTAAACCAGGCAGTTCATGCAGCCCGACACGACAACCCATAGACTTTAAGTGGGCAGCCATCCGAGTTGACTCACCAATCCAGTCGCGAGGCTCAGCGCCGCCCACCACGACTTCATAATCGACGTTTGCTGCGAAAGGGTGTTTCACAGGGCTCAAAGCATGTGTGTCAGCAGGTTTTAAATGGACATCATCATTCACGCTAATTTCAAGAACTGGTTCCACGTCGAACACGCCACTAATCAGATAGGCCTTCTTAATCGCGTGTTGTTTTAACTGAAAATCAGCACCGGTCTGCGCCAAGGTCGCAGCAATAATATGCGCGCCCGCCGAGTGACCCGACACGAGAATCTTATTGCCATCGACACCCCAAGCGGCAGTCTGCTGAGCCACCCACTGCAGCCCACGACGGGTTTGATCAACAATCTGAGTAACCGTCACAGCCGGGCACAGGTCGTAGTTCATGACAACAACCGAACAACCCAAGGGCACTACTCCGTTCACGACAAAGGAATAGTCTTTTTTATCGCGCGCCCGCCAATAACCCCCATGAAAGAAAACCATGACAGGTGCATTAGGCTGACCACAATGAAAAAAATCAGCCGTCTCAAGCGGACCCGTTCCATAGCGCAAGTCATACACTCCTTTGAACCGCTCGCGCGCCGCTTGACTCGACCGAGCACCGAGCTCCGTGTAAGCGGTCAATTGCTCAGGCGTAATGGTTGTGCGTGGGTTGTATTGTTTTTCTATTGCTTCATTCATGGAGCTATCCCTCGTCAATGATGATCAATTATCTTGATATGCGATTATGGCCTAACCACCCAGCCGCCGCCAAGTGCCTTGAATAAATCGACTCCAGCCTGCAGCCGCAACGAACGATTGATGACAAATGCCAAGTTCGCTTCGTTCGCAGCCCGCTGCGCTTCCAGGACGTTGAGGTAGTCTACATAACCCGCCTCATAGCGCAGTGCCGCCAACTCTTGCGCCTTGGTCGCAGCCTGCACTTGTTGGGTTAAAAACTGCTCGGTTTCAAGAGTTTGACTGACCGACACCAGGGCATCACTGACTTCACCAAAGGCCCCCCGAATGGTCTTGACATAGTTCCCCAACACTTCTTGTCGCTGAGCGTTTGCAAAATCAAGTCTGGCCTGCAAGGCACCCCCAGTAAAAATAGGCTGCAACAGACCAATGCTCGCTGACCACACGGCACTGCGTCCCGACAGAAATGCGCTGAAATCAACACTTTGCGCGCTAAACACGCCAGTCAAAGAAAATGTTGGGAAGAAATTAGCTGTTGCCACACCTATCCGTGCGTTAGCCGCCGTCAATTCTTGTTCGACGCGATTAATGTCCGGACGACTCTCGAGGATGGTCGATGGCAGCCCGGTTGGTGGGACTGGCGGAGTCGGCAATGACCTTAAATCCAACGGCTCAAGCTTGAGATCGAATTTTCCGGTCAATACACCCAATTGATTTTGCGCAATCGCACGCTGACGCTTAAGTTCGGACAAGGTTGCCTGCGAGGCTGATCGCGCAGCAAGCGCCTGGTTCACATCAATGGGCGACACCAGGCCTCCGGCTAACTTCGCACGAGCGACACGCAACGTATCTGCTCGTGTCTGCACCGAGTGACTCACCACAATAATTTGCGCATCAAGGGAGCGCAGACGCATATAAGTATTGCTCACCAGCGCTGAAACGGTCAGCGCGATACTGTCGCGATCATAGGCGCTTGCAGTCGCAAGTGAACTCGCCGATTCAATATTGCGTCTTACCCTGCCCCACACATCCAGTTCGTAAGAGGTCACCAAACCAAGTTGTGAGGTATTTGTTTGCAATCCAATGCCTGAGGAGCTTACCGATGTTCCCGTCGCCGCCCGTGTGCCAGAACCCGTCATATTCAAGCTTGGATACTGTGCAGCCCCCGCTTGGCGCGCTAAGGCTTCAGCTTGGGCCAAGCGACCCAACGCGATTTGAAGATCCGCGTTTTCAGTGCGTGCCATGCTGACCAGCTGATTTAAGGTCTGATCCCCAAACTGGGTCCACCAGTCTTGCTTAACCATCACACTCGCCATTGCACTTGACGATAAGACGGGCGTGACAACATCACCGGTATTAAACTCTTTGGGCAACTCAATCTCTGGGCGTTTGTAGTCCGGTCCTAGCAGACAACCACCCAAACCAAGCAGCATCAGAGCGCCGCTCAGCGCACGCGTCGGGCTCATGGTTTATTTCCTGCGTCACCATGCGATAACGCGGCACTGCGCTCGGCTGATTGGGCCTCTGAAGTCTTTTGCTTGCGCGACAACCATGTATAGAACATCGGTACAAATATCGTCGCGATGAATGTCGAGGCTAACATCCCACCAAATACACCCGTCCCCATTGATTTGCGAGCTGCCGCACCTGCACCACTTGAAATCACTAAGGGGAAAACACCCAAAATAAAAGCCAATGACGTCATCACAATCGGTCGCAACCGTTGCTTCGCGGCAAGCATCGCTGCATCAATGCTATT
>CANFEI010000125.1 GCA_947445495.1 Alcaligenaceae bacterium | reverse complement strand
TGGCTCTTGTTGGGCCTCTCATTTGCGTACGGAGTCTTTCATGCGCTCGGCCCTGGGCATGGCAAGGCGGTACTGACTGCCTATGTGCTCGCGAATCGTGAAACGATACGCAATGGAGCGTTGTTAGCGTTGTTGTCGGCTTTTTTGCAAGCCGTCGTCGCCGTGGTGCTCGTGGGCGTCGCCGCGGGGTTACTGAACGTCTCGGGCATGACATTAAATCGTGCGACGTGGTGGCTAGAGCTTGGCTCCTATTTCATGATGATCGCGCTTGGCGTGCTGCTGGTTTATCGACATGTCGTACGTGCGGCGTTTCGAAGCGGTGCACATCAACATCAACATCACGCGCACGATCATCATCACACGCACGAGCATGAGCATTCGCAAAGCTGTGATGCAGGCTGCGGACACCTGCATGTGCCCGATCCATCGATGGTGAGTGGAAAACTCAACTGGTCCCGGGCCATGTCGGCCATCTTGGCGATTGGGCTCAGGCCCTGTACCGGCGCGGTATTTGTGCTGGTTTTTACCTTATCGCAAGGGTTTTTCATCGCGGGGGTCGCTGCGGCACTCGCGATGGGGTTGGGGACAGGACTGACCGTCGCCGCACTAGCGAGCGCCTCACTTTGGGCTAATCATGCGCTAGAAAAAATTGTCGACGGACCGAGGCTACGTTTAGGGATGTATGTGGTCGCAATCGTGCAAGGCTTCGCCTCGATCGCAGTCTTACTGTTTGGACTCTTGATGTTTAGTGCCGCTTGGACCACACACGCCTGACGTTTAGCAGTCTTTGCAACGTCCGTAGAGCGTTAGGTCATGACTTTCCACTTTGAAGCCTTTTGGCGCCAGATTCAGTAAATCGCTCGGGCACGAGTGGATATCAAATACTTTCTGACACGTGTAGCACTGAAAATGATGGTGATGCGCGTGGCCCGCTAGTTCGAACCGTGGGTTCTCGCCAGGAAGCAATACTTGTTTGATGGCGCCTTCTTCTACCATTGCTTTGATGTTGCGGTAGACCGTCGCGATTCCCAGACGGGGGACATGTAAGCCAGCGAGCTCCAGTACCTCTTGTGCGAGCAAAGGCCTTCCGGCTTGTTCAATCGCGTCGCGAATCGCTGCGCGTTGCCTGGTGGCGCGTTCTGCTTTCGGGGCGTCAATGGAATGCATACCGTATCTTACCTACATTAATAATGATATTGTATTATCATTACGGTCTGGTTTGAATGTTTCTTCATTTTAATCGGCATTCCATTTCTGTAAGCGCTCTGGCACTTTTACCCCAATGAACCACGATCACTCTCACGACCATTCGCATCACCATGCTCACCAGGAGCTAGGAAAGGGCATCGATCGCTCGTCGGTCGGCCCCGGCGTGGTGCTCGCACCGCCTGCGCTGCCGAGTTCTGTACTCAGCGGCGTTGGGCAGCGTGTTCTGCTTGTGGGTGCCGTGGTGTGCGCGGTGTGGCTCGCCGTGTTGTGGGCTTTGTAGAACAGTGGATGCGCCGATGACTCTGTTAAGTGCGGCGCCAGAGATTGCGCTGACTAATCTGACGATTGCCTACGATGGGCATCCGGCGGTTCATCATTTGTCCGGTGCGTTTGCCTCGGGCTCACTGACTGCGATTGTTGGACCTAATGGTGCAGGTAAAAGCACCTTGCTGTCTGCGCTTTCTGGTCAGCTCAAAGGTATTGAAGGGTCGATACGGTTTGGTGACGCTGCGCGTATTGACCTGGCTTACTTGCCGCAGCAGTCTGCGATTGATCGAGAGTTTCCCGTGCGCGTGCTCGATGTCGTCGTGCTGGGGGCCTGGAAACATATCGGGAGTTTTTTACCCGCCTCGCGCCACGTCAGACAACGCGCGACCGACATGCTTGCAGCAGTGGGGCTGGTCGGCTTTGAGCGGCGTTTTATCGGGGAGCTATCGGTTGGACAGTTACAGCGAGTGCTTTTTGCACGACTGTTGATGCAGGATGCACCCGTGATCTTGTTGGATGAACCCTTCAATGCCCTAGATACACGAACAGTTGAGGATTTACTTCAGGTGGTGCTGGATTGGCATCACCACTCGCGAACGGTAATTGCTGTCCTGCATGATTTAGAGATGGTGCGCCGCTATTTCCCTCAGACTTTATTGCTGGCGCGAGAGGCGATTGCCTGGGGCGCGAGTGAAACCGTTTTGACAAGCGACAATTTGACTCGTGCCCGCGCGACGGCTGAATACTGGGACGACCGCGCGCCGTGGTGCGTGCGCGCACCCGAGCAGGGGGGGCGCTTCTAATGCTGGCCGACGCTCTCCTGCAAATATATAACGCTGTGCTCTTACCGTTTGTGGACTACGGTTTTATGCGACGAGCGCTCGTGGCCTGTGTGGTGATCGGTTTGGCTTGTGGTCCCATCGGTACGATTTTGGTCTTGCGACGAATGAGTCTCGCGGGCGATGCGATCGCACACGCGGTGCTTCCTGGTGCTGCGGTCGGTTTTATATTTTTCGGTTTGTCACTACCCGCGATGACCATTGGAAGTTTTGTGGCTGCAGCCTTAATGGCGCTGCTTGCGAACCTTGTGACGCGGTGGACCAAACAGAAGGAAGACGCGAGTTTTGCCTCTTTCTATTTAATCTCCTTGGCCTTAGGTGTATTGTTAATTTCCACCAGTGGTAGCAAAGTCGATCTACTGCACTTTTTATTCGGCAGTGTGCTTGCGACCAACGATGAATCCTTGTTCATGATTGCGACGGCCTCGACCGTCACATTGCTCGTCCTAGCAATTATTTGGCGTCCACTGGTTGTTGAATGCTTTGATCCGGCCTTTTTGCGCACCGTAGGCGGCCGTGGCGCGATGATTCATCAACTATTTATGTTGATGGTTGTATTGACACTCGTGTCTGCTTTTCAAGCACTCGGTACCTTGATGGCGGTCGGTCTGTTGATGCTGCCCGCCACAGCGGCGCGCTTCTGGTGCTACGGCGTCATCGCTCGCGCAAGCGTTGCTGCCGGTATCGCTGCGGTCAGTGCCGTCGCTGGGTTGTTGATTTCGTATCACGCTAATTTTCCGTCTGGACCAAGCATTGTGCTCGCAGCGGGCGGCCTTTATTTAGTCTCCCTGTTTATTGGTTCACGCGATAGTCTCAGACTGGTTTGGTTTCCGGCACCTCAACACAAGGAGTCGTAATGCGCATTGGTTTACTTCATTCGTTTCGGCGGTCGTTGCTTCTCTCGCTAGCGTGTGCGTTAGGATCCTCCGTATCTGCTCAGCCTCTGCCTGTCGTCACAAGTTTTTCAATTTTGGCTGACCTCGTGCGTGTGGTGGGAGGCCCCCATGTTGAAGTCACAAGCCTGGTTGGCCCTAACGCGGACGCACATATCTTTGATCCTACCCCTGCAGATGCTAAACGACTAGCGGATGCCAAGCTGGTGGTGATCAACGGCTTGGGTTTCGAGGGTTGGATGGATAGGCTGATCAAGTCCTCTGGGTATCGTGGCGCGGTCGTCGTGGCGAGTCGTGGTGTGAAAACGATTCAGGAGGCCGCGGGGTCTGGTCATCAACACGGGCACAGTCATGCTGCGGATCCCCATACTTGGCAAAATCCAGTGAACGTCAAGCAGTATGTGCAAAATATACGTATCGCACTTGCTGCGGCAAAGCCTGCGGCAGCGCAAGAGTTTGAGCAGCGCGCCACAGCCTATAGCCTTGAATTAGATAAGCTCGATCAGTCGATACGAGAGCGCCTTAAAGCAATACCCGTCGCACAGCGACGTATTATTACTTCGCACGATGCATTTGGATATTTCGCAGCAGCGTATAGCGTTAGGTTCTTCTCGTTGCAGGGGCTGTCGACAGGGAGCGAACCCTCGGCTGCAGATGTGGTGCATATCATCGATCAAATAAAGAAGAACAAGGTGACTGCGATTTTTGTTGAAAATATTTCAGACTCACGCGTGTTAGAACGCATCACCAAAGAGAGTGGGGCGCGCATTGGAGGGACCTTGTATGCGGACGCCTTATCGGAACCCAGTGCAGGGGCGGATACGTATCTTAAGATGATCACACACAACGCAACCACGATCGTGAATGGTTTTGCAACGGCGCAGTAACGACGTGTTACAAAAAAATAATAATTGATTTTTGCAAATGAGAATCATTATCGTTTAGAATGTACGCATGGATGTCTTAGTTCATGCGTTACACCCGGTCTCAAACCAGACGAATCCCTCGAGCTTAGGGCTCGAGAGTCCTGCGCCTCGCGGCTTGATTCGCACCACTAGTCAGGCTCTGTTTCGCAACGCTGTTGAAATCCATATTCAACACGATGGGGTGGTCTATCGCTTGCGCAAGACGTCTCTAGGTAAATTGATTCTCACCAAATAACCTTGGTTTCATAAATTGATTCGTTTCATTCTATGAAATCCTTTCAACCGCACAAGCCAGCCATCGCCAGCCAGTGCCTAAGATTCTTTAGGACACGCCATGCTGAGCAAAAAGCGCGCTTTTCTTTATCTTCTGGCTCTCGGAACACAGCTGCCTCGCCTTGCCGTTGCAGATCCGGACACTGCGCCAGTCTCGTCAGTCAATAAGCTTGAGGAGGTAACGGTTAGTGCGACCCGCACGGCCAGACGCATCGACGACGTACCCGCGTCTGTCACCGTCATCGGTGCGCAGACGATTGAGCGCGAAGGCGCACGCGATATCAAAGATTTGTTTCGCAACGAGCTCGATGTCAGCGTACCAGCCGCCCCAACCCGCTTTGGAATGGGCGGAAAATCTGGCGCTCGTGCTGGGAATCAGGGGGTCAACATCAGAGGCCTGGGCGGCAATCAAGTTTTGATGCTTGTGGATGGCATCCGGATACCCAACGGATTTAATTTTGGTG
>CANFEI010000124.1 GCA_947445495.1 Alcaligenaceae bacterium | reverse complement strand
TATCGGTCAGGGCGAGGAGCTCGAACCCGCACGTGCCAAAGCCATCAAGTTTGGCATCAAACCCGAACAAATCTTTATTGACGACCTTCGTGAAGAGTTTGTGCGCGACTTCGTCTTCCCAATGTTTCGTTGCAATACCGTGTACGAGGGTGAATACCTGTTGGGCACCTCGATTGCACGCCCGCTCATTGCGAAACGTCAAATCGAAATCGCGCGCAAAGTGGGCGCTGATGCAGTCTCCCACGGCGCAACGGGTAAGGGCAACGACCAAGTGCGCTTTGAGCTCGGCTATTACGCGCTCGAACCTGGCATCAAAGTGATCGCTCCGTGGCGCGAGTGGGATCTCGTTTCCCGCGAAAAACTTCTTCAGTACGCAGAAGATGCTGGCATCGCGATTGACATGAAACACAAGCAAGGTGGTGCGCCCTACTCCATGGACGCAAACCTTCTACACATTAGTTTTGAAGGGCGGCATCTCGAAGATCCCAAGGCAGAGGCCGAAGAATCGATGTGGCGCTGGACCGTCTCACCCGAGGCCGCCCCAGACAAAGCCGAATACCTCGACCTAGAGTTCGAACATGGCGATATCGTCGGGTTAAACGGTGTGCGTCTGTCTCCCGCACAAGTGCTCACCAAACTGAACGAGCTTGGTGGCAAACACGGCATTGGCCGCCTAGACCTTGTCGAAAACCGTTATGTCGGTATGAAATCACGCGGTTGCTACGAAACTCCCGGGGGCACGATCATGCTCAAGGCGCACCGCGCCATTGAGTCCATCACCCTGGACCGTGAAGTCGCGCACCTAAAAGACGATCTCATGCCACGGTACGCAACACTCATTTATAACGGCTACTGGTGGTCACCGGAGCGCCGTGCGTTGCAGGCCCTGATCGATACGACTCAGCAAGAGGTGAACGGCTGGGTGCGCGTTAAGTTGTACAAAGGTAATGTTTACACCGTCTCACGCGATTCGAAAGATACCCTCTTTGATCAAAAAATCGCCACGTTTGACGATGATGGCGGCGCCTATAACCAAGCCGATGCAGCAGGTTTCATCAAACTTAACGCCTTACGCATGCGTATCGAAGCACGCGCCGGTCGCAAGTAACTCTCTGCGACACGCCTGGATCAATGCAGAGACTGCAGACGATCCAGGCGTTTAAAGAGCGCACCCTTGCGTGGGCCAGGAAACACCACCGTCACACGCACACCGGCCAATTGCGGCCCGCTCAATAAGTTCCACCATGCACCATGCGCACGAGCGATCTCACGCACAATCGCAAGCCCAAGCCCTGAGCCCCCTTCTTGCGCGTCTGGTGAACGATAAAACGCTTCAAAAACACGACTCTGCTCATTGATCGAAATGCCCGAACCGTTATCCTCTACCGATAAAGTCGGAGGCGTAGACGTCACAATCAACTTAATCGAGTCTGCACCCTTGGCATAACGCCGGGCATTATCGATTAAATTTGACAGCATTTCCGCCAGCAGAATGGGATCCCCTTCCACCCAGACGGGTTGGTCAGGCGCCTCAAGCTGCAAGGTCATCCCCGCAGCTTTTGTTGATTCAAGCCAATCGGCTCCGACTGTCCGAATCCACTCACACAGATCCAACAGTACAAAATTATCTTGCGGTCTAACCTCAGGGTCAACTCGGGCGAGCACAAGCAGTTGCTTACCCATGCGAATCATGCGGTCTGTCACATTTTTGATGCGCTCTGCCCGCTGACGAATATCTTCCGGCAACGGTTTGGCCAACATGAGTTCGGACTCTAGCTTTAGACCCGCTAACGGCGTTTTTAGCTGATGAGCCGCATGACCCACGAACCGACGCTGCGCTGTCAGTGTGTCGCTGATTCGACCAAGCAAGCCGTTCGTGTGCTCAACCAGAATCTGCAACTCGCGCGGCAAACCTGGAATTTGCATACTGCCAAAATCTTCAGGTGTTCTAGAGGCAATTTGTTCAGCTAATTGACTCACCGACTGCATACCCAAGCGCACCCCGCGCAATACCACCACGACGAGCGCAACGATTAGCACTAACTGCCCAGCCAACAGCAGCCAAATAATGTCACCCAGCTCCCAGTCCTCAATGTCAATCTTGTGCGAGACAAGCCACGTCAGTGCCAGATTAAGCAGAATCAACAGCAGCAATGGCGGCAACAGCCTGAACAGTAAATGTCGCGCCAGACTATCCGATGCACCGAACGGCAGCCAACGCGCCTCAGGCCTCGCCGGGTGCTTGGCCATTTAAGAAGGTGCGTCCTCTAGCTCGAGGGAGTAGCCAAAACCTCTGACAGTCTGGATCACCACCCCGACACCCTCGAGGCGCTTACGGAGTCTGTAAATATAGACCTCCACAGCATTCTCACTGAAATCCGAATCGATCGCGGACAGTTTTTGAACAATTTGCTGTTTAGTGACGACCTTTTCTGATCGCAACAGTAACATTTCAAGCACTGATAATTCACGCACCGATAACGCCAATCGCTGCCCTGCCGCACGCAATTCGCGATGCACGCCATCAAACGTTAAAGAGCCGAACTCGATTAAAGACTGTGCGTTGCCTTGGTGGCGTCGGGCCAAGGCGCGCACGCGCGCGGCAAGTTCCGCTAACTCAAAGGGTTTCGTTAAGTAGTCGTCCGCGCCCGCGTCAAGGCCAGCGACACGGTCGGCTAACTCATCACGCGCCGTCAAAATCAGAACTGGCACCAGACAACCCTCTGCACGTAATCTGCGCAACACCTCGAGGCCATCAATGCCGGGAAGGTTCAAGTCTAGGACGATCAAGTCATACGCGTAGTTGTTGAGTGCACCGAGGGCGCGCTCACCGTCCGCCAACCAGTCCGTCGCATAATCATGGTCAGTTAAGAACTCTTGCAAGGCTCGACCAAGCGTTGCGTCATCTTCAATCACAAGTACTTTCATGACACAATTTTATACTCGCCCACCAGAAGTAGTGAGAAAGTGTCAAAAAACACCAAAGGCGAAATGAGGAAGGGAATACTGGTGGGTGCTACAGGGGTCGAACCTGTGACCTACGCCTTGTAAGGGCGCCGCTCTACCAACTGAGCTAAGCACCCTAAGAAGTTTTTGTGTGCGGTATCCCCAGAGTACGCATAGGACACCACAGAAAACGAAGGGCCACCGAAGCCTAAAAAAACAATGCGGCTCGCATTATAGCGAACCGCACATTTTTAGCAAACTGACCAAGCCCGGCAAAAGCCGAGTTGGCTCAGTTCAATGCATCTTTCAACGCTTTACCTGGACGGAACTTTGGCACTTTAGCCTTTTTGATTTTGATTGCTTCGCCGGTGCGTGGGTTGCGGCCTGTGCGCGCAGCGCGCGACGACACGGCAAACGTACCGAAACCGACCAACGTCACAGTTCCACCCTTTTTCAGAGTTGTCTTGACAGCTCCGATGATTGCGTCGAGCGAACGAGCCGCAGCAGCTTTAGAGATATCAGCCTTGCTTGCGATGTGGTCGATCAATTCAGTTTTGTTCATATTAGTGTTACCTCAGGTGGGTTGAAGGAAAGTAGGGTCTTACAAAGACACAAACTTTAAAAAATTTTGCAAATGCAGTCAGCACAGGGAGGGCAATGACTTACACATACTGCCATTAGGCCTCGACTTGATGAGGCTGTCAAGCGAAAAACCGCTTGTCAACCGCAAATTACTTAGTTGTAAATTTATATAACGCCTACAAACGCTAATGGATTTCCCTGTAGCTTCAAACAAGAATATACGCTACAAGGGCACGCATCTTTTTATCCATTCGCCTTTGTTTGACATTTATCAAACGCCTGCGCAAAGTCCGCGAGCAAGTCTTCTTCTTCTTCGATACCAATTGAAAGACGAATCAAGCCATCAGCGATGCCCATCTGTGCGCGCAAGGCAGGGCCCATTTCATAGTAGATGGTTTGCGCAGCAGGCAAGGCCAACGTACGCGTATCTCCAACATGGGTGGCAAGGATAACCACTTGCAGATGATTTAAAAAATCGAAACTATCGATACCCGTCACCAATTCGATAGCGAGCAAATTGCTGTACTTACCACCAAACAAGTGACGCGCCCGCTCATGCTGTGGGTGACTCTCAAGACCAGGATATGACACCCGCGCAACACTGGGATGTTTCGACAAATATTGAGCAAGTGCTAGGGCGTTACTACTAATTTTGTCCAAACGTAAAGACAGTGTCTCCGCCCCGATCGCAATACGGTGTGCCGCATCTGCTGCGAGCGTGGCGCCCATATCACGCAAGCCTTTTTTCTTGATCTGCGTGATGCCCCAACCTGTTGCAGGTCCTTTTTTGTAGACGTCTAAAATATTCGAAAACTTTGTCCAATCAAATAGCCCCGTGTCAGTCAACGAGCCACCCAACGCATTCGCATGTCCACCTATATGCTTGGATAAGGAATTCATCACTAGGGACGCACCCACCGTGCGGGGCTGAAATAGCCACGGCGAGGTCAAGGTGTTATCCACGACATAGACGAGATCGCGTTCGGCGCATAAGCGTCCGAGTCCTTCTAGGTCAGCGATCTGTGTCCCAGGATTTGCAATGGTCTCGGTAAATACCATCCGCGTGTTTGGTTTGATGGCCGCTGCAACGGCCGAGACATCTGTCGAATCAACAAGACTGATCTCAATACCAAGATGCTCGAGGGTCCCGAACAGACTATTTGTATTTCCAAACACGAACTGACTGGAAATTAAGTGATCACCCGCACGAAGCAAAGTCGTAAAAAGTGCGGATAACGCGCCCATCCCTGTTGCGAAGGTCAGACTTGATCCCCCACCCTCCATCGCAGATATTTTTTTCTCTAGCGCATCCGTTGTCGGGGTCCCTTGACGCGCATAGGTGTAGCCCGATTT
>CANFEI010000123.1 GCA_947445495.1 Alcaligenaceae bacterium | reverse complement strand
TATGCTCAGCGAGCATGCGCCCAACTAAGTCCGCACCCGAACCTGGCGCCTGCGGAATCACAAGCTTGATCGGACGCGACGGGTACTCCTGACTATTTGCGAGATTCACAAAAGCCGCGGACCACACACACACAACAGACGCAAACAAACGACGGAATACTTTTTGCATTTAAGTCATCCTAACGAGTAAGCAAAGTTTAGTTACTAGGGTAATTTCCATTTACTGCATATAGTATGGGTTATCTAAATATAAAGCGATCAATCATGTCTGACAACGATGTACTCAGCCGCGCCTGGAACGTTACCCCTTCCGAATATCTCGCCAAGCGTCCCGCCACCTACACAATCGGAACGCCCGTTTCAAGGTATCTCACGATGCCCGATGGCGTGCGACTGGCAATCGATGTTTATCTTCCTGAGAGCCCAACACTCAAACCGGGGACGCGCTTCCCGACGGTTGCCGTGCTGACACCTTATTACAGGCGCTTTAAAGTCACTGGCCCCGGTGCTGAGCCGTCACCCAATATTGCAATCTATCGGGATTTCTTTATCCCTCGCGGTTATGCCGTGATCACGGTCGATGTGCGTGGCACCGGGGCCAGCTTTGGAACACGTGATTGCTTTCGGTCCCCGCGAGAGCGCGAGGACTATCGCGAAATTGCAAATTGGATCGTCGCCCAGCCTTGGTCTAACGGCGCGATCGGCTCCACCGGGATTTCGTACCTGGGTGCTGCCGCATGCTTTTTAGCAAGCACGGGTCATCCAGCAGTCAAAGCGATTGCGCCGTTATTTTCTGTGCACGACACGTACGCTGATCATGTCTTTCCAGGTGGCATCAAATGCACGACCGTCACTGAAAATTACGATGATCTGGTTTCGGCCTTAGACCTCGATAGGCGTGACCTGTTGCAGCCGTACCCTTACTTTAATGACAAACGCTATGCAGGCCCTCAACCGGTGGATGAGGATCAGGATGGCGCGCTATTAGCGCAAGCACTCGTGCAACACCAAGATAGCTTTCGGATGCGTGACTTAGCACCTGAATTTGCGTTTCGAGAAGAAGCCGCATCGCACGACCCCAACATGCATAGCGGCTCGTTCAGCCCGTATTGGTATTTGGGCCAAGTGCCTGGTCAAGTCAACATACTTTCTGTGTCAGGCTGGTATGACGGCAGTGCGTTTGCAAACGGTTCAATCGCTCGTTTCTTGAGTAACCCCGGTGCAGATAACCGACTACTGCTTGGCCCTTGGGATCACGGCGCGCGCACCAATGGCTCACCATGGCGCGGCGGCGGCTCAAAGCCTGAGTTCCAGATCTTGGCTGAAGTCTTACGCTTTTTTGATGAGCACTTGGCAGGAATGGATACCGGGATCAAAAACGAATTGCCCGTGCACTTTCACACCCTGCACGAAGAGAAATGGCAAGCAGCGGCAACCTGGCCACCGCACACAAAAAGCACTCGTTTATTTTTTGCCGACAAAGGCCAACTTCTGCTTAAAGTGCCAAGCGCGGCATCCACCGCGCCCTATCAAGTGAGTTTTTCAACAAACACCGGGCAGCACAGCCGCTTTGAGCGCCTTGGCGCTTTGCCCGTTGAAGACTACTACGACGATTGGAATGAACACGAAAAACGCTTACTTTGTTTCTCGACCGAGCCTACAAACAATGCGCTTGAACTCTCGGGCCATTTAACCGTGCAGCTGCGTGTGTCTAGCTCAGAGCATGATGCCAGTGTGTTTGTCTATATCTCTGAAGTCGATCAAGCCGGCCGCTCTTGGTACATCACTGAAGGCAGCTTGCGCCTACTGCATCGTGCCGAAGCCAAACCGCCAGCAAGCTACAACGCCAACTGGGTATACCGAAGCTTTCACCGCGATCAGGCAAAGCATATGCAGCCCGGTGTGTTTGCTGACGTGAGATTTTCTTTGCTACCGATTTCTTGGACCTTACAGCCGGGTAGCCGTCTGCGTGTTTCAATCGCTGGTACGGATGCCGAACATTTTGCCCAAGTGCCACATGGTCGTCCGCCCTTACTGAACTTCGCGCTCGGCGGAGAAAACGGATGCTTTATTGACGTACCGTATAGAAGCGAGTGACCTCATCGCTCAATAGCGTGGCTGTGTTAGCCGCAATCGTGGTGATCAGAACTTTTCTAAGCTGGTCATTGATCTTAGAAATAGAAGGCCGTTGGCCGTGGCAGAAAAAAAAACGACTAGACATTGCGCCTGGTTCGAACAACGCAATGCCTGTCGACGATTTACTACGCAAAGATTTACGCTTTAACTAAAAGCGCTGCGCAAGAGTTTGCTGTTTCGGAAGTGAGTTTGATTGCGCCGGGCATTTTTCCCCAGCCGCCCTTCTCGATATAGGCAGAACGTGCCCATTCATCTGTCTTTTTAAGTGCCGCTAAATTCGCCGCAAAGTTTGCATCTTGCTTGAACATTTCAGCACACACAGGTGACAGCGCAGCCACAATTGCCTTGTTGGCCTGAGCCTGTCCAAGCGTGGCCGAACCACCGGCCGTGCTCCACCCCGCAAAGCCAAACCCGATCATCGCGATCAGTGCTGCACCACCAGCGGCACCCCAGAGGGTCGGCTCGGTGTCTTTAGGAAGTTTCATAGAAGGCCTTTGAGTGTCAAACGGAAAGCCGTCCGTGAACGGTGAGACCCACTCTACGCCTTAAGAGGACTTAAAACAGTTTTATTATTGTTTTAGTTGATCTTCGAGGGAATACCCTCCTCTTGAGACAGCGATTCATCATCCGCCGCTCAAGCGCTTGGCGACATGCACCATCGCTAAGGTGTCTTGATAACAGTACTTCAATAAATCTTCATAGATCTGCTCACGCCGAGTCGCGGGTGTATCAATAGCAATCATTTCGATATACGCGACTTGTGCCAAGCCACCATTGCCGATTTTTAATGATCTGTAATCCAACTCTGACACGGTCGGCAAGACAGCTTTGATCGACCAAGATCCGAGCATCGCCGGGTGGTAATAGTTTTTTTGTGCCAACGGTAATAAATCCACAATGCGTTCAACGAGCGCCAACAGCGAAGGCGCCAAATCTGTGAAACATTCTGCAAGCTCTTCGATGCGTGTGCGCTCAAAGCTTGCGTTGTAGACCAGAATTGGGCCTTGTTCCCCTAGGGTCTTAAGCAAAGACTCTGCAAACACACGCCTCGGGTCACTCGCGTCAGCGTGCAGGTATTGCGTATGCAATAGCTCTACTCCTGAAGCGGTCTCTTGATGGCAGGACCACTGAAAAGGTATCTGCTGATACGGACGGCTATCAAGCCAGCGCGGCACAGCTGGCGCAACCGTTTCAAAATCCAAGTAATAGCGTGGATAGCCTAGTTGGCTCAGCACTTCTTTTGCTTTGGGATTGAGATAGGCCTCGCCTGTCAAGGAAGCATGACGCACGATCTCATGATTTTCTTTCTCTAAATAATTGTCAGGAATGTCTCGTACATCCACAATGCCTTGCTGGGCAAACTCTGCTCGCTGCTTGGCGCTAATACGCGGCAAGATTGAGATCGGGTATTCGGTGGTCTTCTCTAAGGACTGGCAGTATTCTGTATACGCACACTCAAACGGGCTGCGGCATTGCGGGCCCACCGTGGCGTCCGGAAGCTGAGTTTGCTCACTCGTTGCTTGGGCGGCCGCTACCCATGCCGGCACTTCGGCAAAGCGCTCTTTAACCGAGGCCGTAATGTCTGCCTCAGTGATAAGGCCTTGATAGTTGCCTTCTACGGTGTACTCAAACTTGTTATTGATATGCCCGAGCGCCACGCTAGTGGGCTGCACACCTGCTTGCGTCATTACCCAGTATTGCACGGCGGCGTCTTCGTAGTGATAGTCCTTGACCTCGGTCGCGGATTTAACTTCAACCAGGCGGTAGCCCCTATTTTCCGGTAACAACAGATCAACCCGCACCAAGACATCGTTTGCCACGAAGGCCGGTTCAAACACTGGAAGGCTTTGTTGACTTAAAGCCTGCTGGGTGCGCGCCAAGGCTTCTTTCAGATTGAGCGTATCAATGAATACACCACCGGGATGCAACTGACGTGAGATATCCCCTACCCGATTGCCCTCGGCCAACCGAGCAATGGTCGTGTCGTCAGGCTTCGCTAAGCCACGACGATTTAAATCTAGCCACAACAGACGTGGGCATTGACGGTGCTTCGTGATTTTTGATTTGGTTAGCACAGTACGGTATTCAAAAAGGTTTCAATAGTTTCTGCGTCAGACTTAAGCGCTGCGACACACTTTTACCCATCAAGCGATTCTATCTCGTCGCCGTGCGCGGAAATCTCTAATGCCCATAAAGACAGCAACCGGCCAAACGAGCACAATCAACACGGTCGCTAGCGCCGGAATAATTCGGTCGCTCAGCAAGCGATACCAAACACTTTGCCGCCTTTCATCTAGCGCAGCCAACAGGTCTCTGCTGAAGGCAGTGTCCCGAGGTTTTTCGAGCCAAGCACCCATCGCCAACACGGTGGCACACAGTACGCCGAGTGCAAGGTATCCATACAGAAACATTTCCCAAGTTTACATTCATTCTTCCTTTATCCAAGGGTTGTCTGGCTGGGTTCGGGGGACGACTACAGTATCGCTCAGCGAGTGCCTCACAGGATGAGCCACCCACCTTAATTGATCACCGAAGGTCAGATGACCAAGCTCCACCACGCCGGCCCGAGCGATGTCGGGTGGCAAATCCAGCTGCAGTTTGTCGAAGTTGGCTGCAACGTGCTTGCATGCAATTGCGTGATGTTGTGCAAGGTACGTTGCGTCGAGACTAGATTCTCTTGAATCACTAGAGCAGCGAGATCTGAACTATTTGGTTACACAAAATAGTTCTTCAAACGAGCTATTTTCTAACGCTCTAAAACTAAAATTA
>CANFEI010000122.1 GCA_947445495.1 Alcaligenaceae bacterium | reverse complement strand
GACGGCATCCTTGATAACATTGGTCAACCCAACAGCGGCATCAACCTCTCTTATAGCAGTTCAGGGACGATCGGATCTTTCGACGCCGACATCATGATCACGCTCAAGTCTGGTCATAAAAAATCGAGCGAATACTACATGGATAAGCTCATGCCCGAACTGCGCAAGAACTTCCCTGGCGTCGAATTTTTCTATCAAGCCGCAGATATCGTCACACAAATTTTGAACTTCGGCATACCGTCGGCGATCGATGTACAAATCGTTGGTAACAACTATGCAGCCAACCAGCAACTAGCAGCGAAACTAGTCGGAAAAATTGCAGCAGTACCCGGTGCCGCGGATGTACACATCCACCAGCGCCTAGACAGGCCTGCGATCGCTTTAACGATGGATCGTACGCGCATGCAAGCCATGGGCCTAACACCTGCCGATCTTGCCCAAAACGTTTTGCTCCCGCTTTCGGGTAGTTCACAGACCTCGCCTAACTTTTGGCTAAATCCCAATAACAACATCAACTACTCGATACAAGTCCAAGCGCCACAATCCAACATTAGCTCACTGGATGAATTGCTCAGGCTCCCAGTCGGCCCTTCCAACGCAGCCGCATCTAACGCGGCGTCGGCAATCAACAGCGCAACTGGCAGAGGTACTCAGCTACTGGGTAATCTTGTGACTGTGTCACCAACAACAGAATTTGCAATTTTTACTCGCTACAACATTCTGCCGGCAATCAATATTTACGCAAACGTTCGAGGCCGCGATCTCGCGTCAGTCGCGAAAGAAATTCAGGTTATTGTTGACGAAGCCAAACCGCAGTTACCAAGAGGCAGTCGCATTGAAATGCGTGGCCAGGTCGAGACCATGCGCGAGTCTTTTACCGGTCTCGGAATCGGGCTGGTTGGTGCCATTATCTTGGTGTACTTATTGATTGTGATTAACTTCCAGTCCTGGCTTGATCCCTTTATCGTGATCGCCGCACTCATCGCTGCACTCGCGGGCATTGCGTGGATGTTGATTTTGACTGCAACCAACTTGAGCGTACCTGCCCTGACCGGAGCCATCATGACGATGGGGGTTGCAACCGCAAATAGCGTTCTGGTGATATCTTTTGCCCGACAGCGACTGCGTGAAGGTCTGACGCCGCTGGCTGCCGCACTTGACGCGGGCGCGACGCGCCTGCGCCCCGTTCTCATGACCGCAATCGCCATGATTCTCGGCATGGTCCCGATGGCCATTGGTCTAGGTGAAGGCTCAGAGCAAAATGCACCCTTAGGTCGCGCTGTCATCGGCGGACTGATCTTCGCAACCGTCTCCACCGTTTTATTCGTACCTGTGCTGTTTGCCGCCTTCCATGAACGCCTTGCGGCACGCAGGTTGAACAAGGAATTGACAGCATGACAGATCCAAACAAAAGCACAATCGCGACGATGCGTCGGGTAAAACTCGCAACCGCGGTCGTGCTCATTTTTCTGTTACTCGGCCTTGGTAAGACCCTTTACTCTCGCTGGTCCTATGGCGACGTACTCGCGCAGCGCAGTGAAGAGGCTACCCAACTTCACGTCCTCGTCACGCAGCCCTCCCTCCCCAACCCGAACAGCCCAAATATGCGTCTCGTGTTACCTGGCACACTACTAGGTATTAACGAGGCTCTCATACACGCCCGCGTAAACGGCTACGTCAAGGAATGGCGCAAAGATATCGGTGAAAATGTTAAACAAGGTGAAACGCTTGCCGTCCTAGACATCCCAGAAATCAACCGCCAAGTTGATGAGGCCAGCGCTAACTTCCAACTTGCAAAAACGGCCTACGAACGTTGGAGAAAATTGCGCGCACAAGACGCCGTATCCCAGCAAGAGCTTGATGAGAAAACAGCACTCTATCGACAAAGCGAGGCCGTACTAAAGCGACTTAAGCAGCTACAAGATTTTGGTACTGTCGTCGCGCCTTTTAGTGGCCGTGTGACCAAACGCAACATCAATACCGGCGACCTCGTCAACTCAGGCAACGTAGGCAACGCGCAAGCGATGTTCGCCATGGCTCGCGTCGATAAGCTGCATGTGTATGCCTATCTGCCACAAGACCGCGCGTCGCAAATTAAGGTGGGCGATAAGGTTGATGTTTATCAACCGAGTGCTCCCGACAAGGTCATTGAGGGTCGCATCGCCCGAACGGCTGGAGCGATCGACATGCAAACCCGTACGCTGCAAGTGGACGTTGAGATTGATAACGCGAACGACGCGTTGATGCCAGGCACTTACGTTGAAATCGCTTTCAAAATAATTCCTGGCAATAATTTGATCGTTCCCACGAATACTCTCATTTTTGGTGCAGGTGGCCCCTACGTCGCCACGGTCAAAGATGATATCGTGACAAGAAAAAAGGTAACGCTTGGCATCGATTTTGGAATGCAAGCAGAGGTTCGCAGCGGCTTAACCAAAGAAGACTGGGTCATTCTGAATCCGCTTGACTCTGTACTCGACGGGCAACGGGTCATCGTGCAAGTCGCCAAACCTGTCACACCGCCCTCTCGACGTGGCCCATGAGAAGCGCACTTGCCCTCAGTCTGATTGCGTTGGCTTGTGCTGGCTGCTCTCCTATTGGTCCAGATTACAAACGACCAGAGATTGAGCTCCCCCAAGACTGGAAAAGTCTGCCTGGTGCAAACCCCTCACTGTGGAAGCCTGCAAGCCCTGCAGACAATGCGCCTAAAGACAAGTGGTGGAAGTCGTTCAATGACAAAACGCTCGATGAGCTGATTGATAAGTGTCTCGCGAGCAACAACACACTACAAACGTCATTAGCCCGGTTGGATCAGGCGATTGCGCAGAGCGAGGCGCGTGGCGCGTCGCTGCTTCCAAGCCTAAGCCTCGGTGCGACTGCGACACGCGTGCGCACTTCAGAAAATAGACCCACCACCACATACACGAGCGTTAACTCCTCTACGACGCAAAATGATTTTCGTCCAGTTGCTATCATGACCTACGAGATAGACTGGCTGGGCAAAGTTCGGCGTGACGTCGAGGCGGCCAATAACACCGCTGCGCAGGCTGCGGCCGACACCGAAAACGTTCGACTCTTGCTCACGGCGCAATTGGCTAGCGCATACTTCTTGCTTAGGCAATACGACGAAGAGATTCGCGTACTCACCAACATCGTCGCCATACAAAAAAGGCTGTTGAATCTCATTCAAACACGCTATGACTTAGGCGCAGCCGGCCGAACCGAACTCTCACAACAGACCGCATTGAGTGAGTCTAGCGGCGCACAGCTTGAAATCCTTCAATCATTACGCAACGTGCAAGAGAACTTGATCGCAACACTTACTGGAATTCCGGCCGCTTTGTTTTCCATCGCGCCTGGTCGCCTTCCAGACCGTCCGCCAACATTTCCAGTCAGCCTGCCCTCAACACTCCTTGAACGACGTCCGGATGTTGCCGCATCCGAACGCGCCATGGCAGCAGCCAATGCTCAAATTGGCGTCGCAAAAGCTGCGTTTTTTCCCTCGCTGCTGATTGCGCCGACATTTTTTGGTGCAGACTCAACGAATATCGCGATGCTGCTCAGCGTGCCATCAATCGTTTGGTCGATTGGTGTGACAGCTACTCAAACGCTTTTTGATGGCGGTCGCACTAGCGCCAATTATCGCTTTGCTCAGGCAGGCTATCGGGCGACGGCAGCGAGCTATCGTCAAACGATTACCGTTGCCATCCAAGAAACCCAAGATGCCATGAGCAGTGTGCAACAACTTGATCGTGCACGCAGCAAGCAAGATGAGGCAGTACGCAACCTCAATAAAGCCTATCAAATCAGTGCGATTCGCTACCGCGAAGGCCTGGATACTGCACAAACTTTAGCTCTTATTCAGCAAAACCAACTCACTGCGCAACGCATTAAGTGGCAGATGCACGGTGGGCAGTTTTTAGCTAATATCGCACTCGTCAAGGCGCTAGGCGGTGGTTGGGACGGGTATAAAGACCTCAAGCCTGAACTATCCACAGACACCCAAAAATAGAAATACTGTTTCTTCCCAAAACTCTCTCTAAAAATATATAGGGATGCACGAAGCATGTTGATTTTTGCCAGCACCGTTTTTCTGTCAGCCTTTCTACTTTTTCAGATCCAACCGATTGTTGCCAAAATGATTCTCCCTTGGTTTGGGGGCTCATCATCGGTCTGGAGCGTCTGCATGGTTTTTTTTCAAGCGGAACTCTTGCTTGGCTACGCCTACGTGCACTGGTTACATGAAAAGCTGACACCCCACCGGCAAGTGGTCGTTCACGTAAGCTTGCTTGCCTTAAGCTTGCTCATGCTGCCTATCGCGGCAGACCCGACCTGGAAAGGCGATGCACTGACAGATCCAAGTTGGGCAGTCTTTATTGTGCTCACGATCGCCGTTGGCGCGCCCTATCTGATGTTGTCCACAACCGGTCCGTTGATGCAAGCCTGGTACGCCTTAGCGTTCACAAAATCTGGCGCAGAGATCAAGCCCTACCGGCTTTACGCGCTGTCAAACCTCGCCTCCATGCTGGCGCTTCTCTCATATCCTGTCGTGATTGAGCCTTTTTTTGCGGTTCAACATCAAGCCAATATGTGGTCTATCGGCTATGCCGTATTCGCTCTTGGGGCTCTGTTAACTGGGCTCGTTGTCTGGAAGAGTCACGCCTCCCAACAAACCAAAAAACAAGTAGATACAACTCCCGCTGCGCGCCCATCCCATAGCGAATGCTTACTGTGGATCGGCCTAGCGGCCACCGCATCGATTCTGCTTTTAACGTTGACACAACAGTTGACGAACGATGTCGCGCCTGTGCCATTCCTTTGGGTGTTGCCTCTCAGCATCTACTTGCTGAGCTTCATTCTGTGTTTTGACGCGCCACGCTACTACGTCCGTTCAGCCTTTCTCATTGCGCTACCGATTGCGTTACTCACGGTGGACTTCGTG
>CANFEI010000121.1 GCA_947445495.1 Alcaligenaceae bacterium | reverse complement strand
TGTTGACCACATGAAAACTAAGCTATTTGCCGAGACTCAGCCTGGGGCGCAGGGGTGGCTAGCGCTCGGGAATGGACACGAGCTGCACTGGCAAGCTAGTGGTAATCCCCAAGGCATGCCCGTCGTGTGGTTGCACGGTGGTCCGGGAAGTTCGGCAAGTCCCTTGCATCGTCGGTTTTTTGATCCAGCCCTTTTTTGGATCATTCAATATGATCAGCGCGGCTGCGGACGGAGTCTGCCCGTCGGGGCCATTGACCAAAATGAGACGTCCTATTTAATAGCAGATATCGAATGCTTGCGCGAGCATCTGTCGATACCAAAGTGGAGCGTGGTGGGGGGCTCTTGGGGGGGTGCGTTAGCCTTGCTCTATGCACAGGCCCATCCTGATCGCGTCAACAGAATGTTGTGCCGCAGTCCATTTTTATGTACCCAAGCTGAAATTGAAAACTTTATGGAACACCCACCTGAAGGGTGTCGAGAGCGTTGGGAAGGCTTGCAGTCTCAGGTGCCTAAGGGCTCTGAGCAAACCGTCCTCGAGTTCGGCTATCGCGTATTTTGCCTAGAGAAGGACGTTCAAAAGCAAGTCCTGCTTGCACAAGCATGGGCTACTTACGAGGCGGCAATGAACGTGTACCCAACGCATGCGCCTGCGATCGGCTTGGGCGGTCATGAGGCGCTGATTGCTCGCTATAGGGTGCAGAGCCATTATTTGTGGCATCGGTGCTTCGTTGGTCCAAATATCTTGTTGCAGGCGCATAGGATGTCGGAGATTCCGCTTACGCTCGTGCACGGTGACGTCGACGCACTCTGTCCCTTTGAAAATAGTCTCGATATTCAACGTGTCGTGCCGCACGCAACGCTTATCCGTGTTGCAGGAGGTGGCCACGACCTGACTGACCCGGGGATGCTGAGTGCAACGTTTGAAGCACTGACATCTTGGCGCTAGTGATTACCCTAATGCTTTTTTGTGGCGCCCCTATTCCACTTGAAAAGTTAAGGATAAAAAAAATTATCTAGCTACCCAATTCTAGTAATATCAACTAGTACTTACAAAACAAGATGAACTTGTTCAAACATCAAACATCACGGAGACGACTGTGAAAAACTACTTGCGTACAATTAGTGGCCTAGGTTTAGCCTTGGCATTTAGTATGTCTGCTCAAGCGCAGACTGCTGCACCTGCCCCCCCGCCTGCCTGGAAACAAGGCATGCCTGAGTCGATGGCAAAGTCCACGTTGGCGCCATTGCCTGGCAAGCTGGTGGCGACCAAAGCCGCCGATGTGCCGATTGATAAAATCAAGCTACCCCCTGGCTTTAAAGTTGAGGTCTGGGCTGACGGTATTCCTGGTGGCCGCGCCATCGCGGAAGGTGAGAACGGTAAGTACTACGTTGGCACACGCGCACTCGGTCGTATTTACGAAGTGACTGACAATGGCAAAGAGCGCACCTCACGTATTGTGGTGGACAAGCTCAATCAGCCTACAGCTGCGTATAAAGACGGTGCGCTTTACGTTGTAGCCATTGATAAAGTGTTGCGTTTCGATGGTATCGCTAAAAATCCAAACGCGACTCCTGTCGACTTGACCGCGAAGTTCAACTTCCCACCGCTGCCTCATCACAACTGGAAGTACGTGGCGTTTGGTCCAGACGGCAAGTTTTATGTGCCATTTGGTGCGCCCTGTAATATCTGCGAACTACCGACAGCTGAGTACTCGCAGATCCGTCGCTACAACGCCGATGGTTCTGGCATGGAAGTATTAGCCACTGGTGTGCGTAATTCGGTCGGATTCGACTGGCATCCCGTCACCAAAGAACTTTGGTTTAGCAACCACGGTCGCGATTGGATGGGTGATGACACACCCAACGACACGATGCATCGTTTAAAACTAAAGGCCAACTACGGCTTTCCTCATTGCCATGAGGGTAAGATCCCCGATCCTGACGTGAAGAAAGCAAACGCTTGCGCTGGCGTTGAGCCGCCTGCCGCGTTGATGGGACCTCACGCTGCCACCATGGGCGTCAAGTTTTATACGGGCGACATGTTCCCAGCTGAGTACAAGAACGTGCTGTTCAACGCACGCAAAGGCTCATGGAACCGCACACAACGGATCGGTTTTGATGTTGTGACGGTGCGCACAGATGCAAATGGCAACAACGCGAAGGTTGAGCCCTTTATGACTGGCTTTATGAATCCTGCAGATCAGTCATGGTGGGGCCGTCCAGCCTACTTGCATCAGATGAAAGATGGTTCACTGTTGGTTTCTGACGAGCAAAACGGCGTTATCTATCGCGTCACATACAAGAAGTAAGCTTTATGCAGTTGTTGTCTGTTGTACAAGCTGTTGTTTTGATGGGAGCCGTCTTTGCGGCGGCTCCTGCTGTATATGCACAGATAGCCCCACAGCGCTTAGCGCTGTGCGCGGCCTGTCATGGTGCAGATGGAAATTCTCGATTAAAAGGAATCCCATCTTTAGCGGCGCAACCAAAATTGTTTCTCGAGAATCAACTTGTCCTGATTCGCGAAGGCATGCGCGATATTCCTGTGATGAAAGGCTCGCTTGACGGCGTGTCTGATGCGGAAATCACAGCGCTCGCCAAGTATTACGCGGAAAAAACACTAGCACCCGTTCCGACCGATAAAGATGCCGAAGTCTTTGCGCGTGGCGGCAAGTTGGCGGAAGGCATGCGTTGCGGGATATGCCATCTACCAACCTATCTGGGGCGTGAACAGATTCCCAGGCTGGCGGGTCAAAGAGAAGATTATTTGTTGCACAGCATGCAACAGTTTAAAAACAATCAAGCCGTCGGTCGTGATTCAAATATGGCGGCTTCGGTTTATGGTGTCTCAGATCAAGAGCTCAGTGACATTTCATATTATTTAGCTCGGCTCATGCGTTAATGCTTCGCTTAGAACGAGTAGCACCAAAGCCCATAATGGTCCCCCACTCTTATCTTTTGATGGTTAGGATCTGCTCGCGTGCGTAAGGCGTCAGTTGTTTAAAAAAAATACTCCAAGGTAACGTGACGCCATCGAGCGCACGAGCAACATGCGGAAGAAATCCGTCGACATTAAATCCATCAGCATCCAAGCAAAAAGTGAATTCCGCCGATGGTGCCAAGTCGAATTGAGCGTACCCATGGAGCATCGACACATCAAAATCTTTTTGCTCTTTCGCGAGGGCTCTGAAATGTGCCTCGGTGAATTGTTTCGCGATGGCCTTCCACGCCACATTAGAAAAAACATCCTGGATACGTAGCGGTCGATCTAGGCTAAGCGCATATACGCCGCATTCCGTGCCACCACTTGGATAGGCGCCCATCATCGTCTCCCACCCATTCGTTTTAAGAAGCCAGTCCTGGCTCAGGTCTATTAATCGAACGATATAGGACTCATAACCTCTGGTTACGTTCGGATCGATTTTTGTTCGAAAGGCTAGGTAGTGATTGATTTTTCTAGCAGTAATTGCATCGCTATCAAGTTGTAAATAGTTGCGTTGTATGACGTAGATGCTTTGCGCGGCATTCGAAACATTCAGCGCGGCTTCGATAGCCACAAAGGTTTTCATGCCTCTAAGCAGGTGGCCCGTCGCCTGCAATTCTTTAATGCGTTGAGAGTAGGCCTCCGCGAAGCACCGCTTAGCTTGTGCTAGGTCAGCGGGTGATGCGTCGTGGGTTATAAAGCAGTAGCTCGCATGAAAGCGTAGCCAAGATAATTGGCCGTTGACAAAAGTCTTTGCAGCACTGACTGAGAGGCGCACTCGTGCGCTTTGATATTCCTTGCCAAGTGACTCGTCTAAGGCGCTCAGCTCTGTATCGCTACAGATTAAACGTTCCATTTTTGAACTCGCTTTCGCACAGTCAAAGCTGGCTGCCTGCGCCGAAATGCTCCAAGCGACGCCCGACAGCACAAGCGCTAGCTTAAGTAGAGTGCTCAATGTTCACCGCCGCGGATTGTGGTTGATTTGTCAGAAAATATCCTATGAGTGTATCGGTTATTCATCTGAGTTCAGCTGATTGCCCAGCCTGAACGGCTCATTACGCGCATTGAATGATTGATTTTCACTGCAACTGTCGGTTATCTAAGTAAAGTATAAATATCTCATGGCAAATGAAGGACTGCCTGCGCGCGTTCGTGCCTATCTTTATGGAACCGCGATTCCTCTCAGCTTTAGTGCCGTTAAGCCAAATGACGGGGATGATTTGTTTCGCTTTGTTGGTGTGAAATTCATTTCGGATGGATCGACGCAAGGTCTGACTGCGGCGCTGAATGAGCCCTATTTGAGAAATCTCACTTTCGCCAGTTGTTCAGTGACTCGCCGTTAGCAAGTAAACCGGTTTTCCATTTACTGAGCCACCAGGCGTAATGGTGAGGCCAATTTTCGAAAGCCTCATTAGCCCCCAGCTGTTCTGCAGCCTGATGAGGCCAGAAGGGATTAAAAAGTGCCTGGCGTCCAATGGCAATCAAGTCCGCAGAGTTTTTCTGTAACAACTCTTCAGCGAGTTCAGGCGTTCTAATAAGGCCCACTGCTTCGGTGCGGATACCCACCTCTGCTTTGATGCGATGAGCGAATTGAGCCTGATAGCCCGGCTCACGTTTCAAGTTTGAATTGGTAGCGCCTGTAACAAGATTGCCACCCGATGAGCAGTCAATTACATCGACGCCAATCTCCTTGAAATGACGGGCGAGCTCGACGCTGTCTTCGATTTCCCATCCTCCTTCGATCCAATCAACGGCCGAGATTCGGACAAATAGTGGGGTCCCTTGGGGAATCGCATCTCGCACTGCGCGGGCAACCGCTAGAGGAAAGCGCATGCGGTTTTCCAAACTGCCGCCATATTCGTCATCCCGTTTATTGGCGAGCGGGGAGAGGAAGCTTTGTAAGAGATACCCGTGCGCCATGTGAATCTCGATGATTTCAAAACCCACAGCTACAGCGCGTTTAGCCGCGTCCCTAAATGCGATAGTCAGCGCA
>CANFEI010000120.1 GCA_947445495.1 Alcaligenaceae bacterium | reverse complement strand
TGCATACGCACCAGCGAAGAAGTTCATTTTCCCAAGAAACTCGGCAACAAAAAAATTCTCGGGTTTTTCATACAAGACGTCGGGGCGACCGACCTGCTGTACTTTCCCATCATGCATGATGGCCATACGATCAGATATCGCAAGCGCTTCTTCTTGATCATGCGTCACAAAGATGGTGGTTAATCCTAAGCGTTGCTGTAACGTACGGATTTCCTCGCGCACTTCGAGGCGAAGCTTCGCATCCAAGTTCGATAAAGGCTCATCAAGCAGAAAAACTTTAGGCTCAATCGCCAAGGCGCGGGCAATCGCCACCCGTTGCTGCTGCCCTCCCGAGAGCTGCCTCGGATACCGATCTTTGTACTCAGACATCCGGACCATATCAAGCGCCAAATCAATGCGGCGATCGCGCTCATGTGCAGGCAGCTTTCGCATCTCAAGACCAAACGATACGTTTTGTGCGACGGTCATATGGGGGAATAACGCGTAGCGCTGAAATACCATCCCCGTATTGCGTTGATGAACCGGCAGGGCAGTCACATCCGCGCCACCAATCAAAATTCGGCCTGCGGTCGGATCAATAAACCCAGCAATCATGCGCAGCGTTGTCGTCTTTCCGCAGCCGCTCGGCCCTAAGAATGACACCAGTTCGCCGTCAGCGATTTCGAGAGAAAAATCCGACACCGCGACAGATTGTCCGAATTGTTTTTTTAGATGAATGAGAGAAACATTAGCCATATAAAATCAGACCACCTGACTGAGTTTGACGAAACGGTCAGTCACCAACATGATGATACCGAGCAAAAGGATTTGAACCGACGATACCGCTGCGATCGTCGGATCGAGGTTGAACTCAAGGTATTGCATGATCGCAATAGGTAGAGTGGTGCTCCCAGGTCCGACAAGCGAAATCGAGACCTCGAGATTTTCGAACGAAACGATAAAGCTAAACAACGCTGCAGCCACGATCGCCGGACGTAGCATGGGCAACGTGATGCGCCAGAAAGCAACTCGCCCATTCGCACCCAGATTGCGGGCCGCCTCTTCAATGGAAGAATCCAACCCGTGCATGCTTGCGGAAACAAGCCGAACGGTCCAGGGAATAGTCAGGCAAATATGTGCGAGTACCAGCCCACCCAGAGTGCCTACGATATCGCGATCTAAAAAGTTTTCCGTCCTTAAATAAAACAAATAAATCGCGATTCCAGCAACAATTCCAGGCATCAACAAGGGCGACAACAACAGGGTATTTGCATATTTAGCGCCCCTAAAGCGATATCGAATCAACCCGAGAGCCGCCAAAACACCCAGTGAAACACCAACCAGTGCCGAAACAATCGCTAACTGGAGGCTGAACACGAACCCGTTTACAAAAGTCTGGTTATCCCAAGCATTCTTGTACCAGGCCAAGGTGTACCCAGAAGGTGGGAAATAGAGAATTGAATCCTTGAAAAAACTTAGCCAGATCACGAAGATCAAGGGACACAGCATGATTGCGTAAATCAAGAACACAAATGTCCGCAACAACCATTTGCCAGTGTGCAGCCGCCGAACGAATGTAAAGCCTTTTGTCACTGCGGTGATTCTCAAAAGAAGGTCGACAGGTTCATTTGAGGCGTACTCAGCAGGATACCTGACTAGGGTTTATCCCAAAGATTAAACCAGAATCACCTCTCAGGGGAGTACGCAAAGCGCGATCCACCACAAATCAGGGTTGACCATTCACTGCATCCGCGATATTTTCACTGTATTCTCCCTTAATCACATTGAACTGAGGCTGATCTCCATGCATATTGAACCCGGCGTAGTCGACGGCGCAAAGATACTACTTAGCATTGCCACATCCGCGATCGCGTGCGGCTTGACGGTCAAGGCCTGTCTTGAGACGCGCAAATCCTCGGGCACGGTAGCCTTGGTTCAGCGAAGCGTGATCGCGACCTTTCTTGTATTCTGTTTCTTCGAAGTGTTGTGGCATCACCCCGTCGGCATATCAGAGGTGCATCTCATTATGGGGAGCAGCTTATTTTTATTGTTTGGTGCGGGGCCGACAGCGATCGGCTTGACGCTTGGACTGCTTATTCAAGGTCTGTTTTTTGCACCGACCGACTTACCCCAGTTCGGAATAAACCTCACCAGCCTACTGCTCCCGTTATTCGCTCTGAATTATGTCGCAGGTCGCGTCATTTCACCACGCACGGCTTATGTAGACCTTTCCTCGCAGCAAGTACTGAAGTTGTCAGCGACCTTCCAAGGTAGTGTCGTGGCTTGGGTGATTTTTTGGACTATCTACGGCCAAGGCTTTAGTGTCCCAACCATCACCAGCATCCTGAGCTTTGGTGGCGCCTACATTGGCGTGATTGTGTTGGAATCATGCCTTGACCTTTGCTTGTTAGCGGGCGCTAAACGAGTCCACCAACTACAGGGCGTTCGTTTTTTCGACTCGAGACTACGTGTCAGCGACTTCCAGGCGCTCCGGTGAAAAGCGTAAGGTGAACGTACTGCCTTTGCCCAAGGTACTCGCAATTTGTAACTGCGCGTGGTGCCTCGTCGCAATATGCTTGACGATTGCCAGACCAAGACCCGTGCCACCTGTGTCACGTGAACGGCTCCCATCGACGCGATAAAAGCGCTCTGTCAGTCGTGCCAGATGTGCTGAATCAATACCTGGCCCCGTATCCGCTACCGAAAACTCACCGTATCCATCGTTGCCAACCGACCACTTCACGGAGATCACCCCCGCCTCGGGTGTATACCGAATTGCATTCGAAATAAGATTGCCAAATGCGGATTGCAGTTCATGCTGCTCACCCATCAACATATGAGTCGTGTCAACAGCAAAATCAATCTGATGCCGCCCCTTGGATAGCGCTTCCGCATCCGAGCGCAAGGCCCCCATTTCCGCCACCACATTAAACGGAGTACACGCAGCCACTTTGGAGTTTGCTTCAAGCTTTGCAAGCGTCAATAAATCTTCGACCAGGTTTTTCATCCGACGAGATTGCGTCATCATCAAATCCAGATATCGATGTTGCTGCTCTGGTGCCAATTCGATCGATTGCATAGTCTCTAGAAAACCGATCAAAACGGTTAACGGGGTGCGAATCTCATGCGACACATTGGCAACGAAATCTCGACGTATCGCCTCTGTGCGCTGCAAATCTGTAATGTCTTGCGCCAGCAGTAAGGACTGATCATCTGCAAAAGGGAATACCTGCACTACCACGGTTAAGTTAGCAGCGACTCCCATACGTTCAATCACAATAGGATTGTCAAATTCTGCCTCACTCAAGTACCCCACGAACTCTGGATGACGAACGAGATGGGTGATGCTCTGCTTCGCATCTTTTTCAAAATTCAGGCCAAAAAAACTTTCAGCGCTGGAGTTACACCATTCCACTTGATTCTGCGCATCTAGCATGATGACGCCGTTGGGTGACGCCTGAAAGCCTTGAATAAAACGATCGTGTTGTTGTTCGATGGCCTTGATACGATTCCGCATCTCTTTGAGCACGCGATGGCGCTGTGTAAACACCTCACCCCAAAGCCCTAAGGCAGGCAGAGACTGCTCATCGGTCGTCGCAGGATTGTCCTGCAAGCGCTGCAGGTTGTAGTAGGAGTATGCCAAGGGGAAAATTAGCGGAATGCTACCTAGCAGATAAGCTCCCCACTCCCCCAACAAATGGCCACCCAAGAGCGCAAGCGCGAGGGATGCACCAAGAGTAAAGATAAAACGCCCTGTAGCTGCTGACATTACACACAACGCTCCGAGCGACTCTGGCTAAGATCGATCACCGTCCGCGATTGGGCTCGGTGTCCTGGTTGCACGATAACCGACTCCTCGAACAGTTTCAATGTAGGCATCACATTTCGCGACGGCCAACGCGACTCGGAGTCTGCGAATATGCACATCGACGGTCCGCTCTTCGATAAAGACTTCATTACCCCAAACCTGATCAAGTAATTGCGTCCGGGAATGCACGCGCTCGGGTGCACTCATCAGAAACTGTAACAAACGAAATTCGGTCGGTCCAACTACGATTTCGCGACGCGTTGCGTTTGGCCATTCGGCTGTGACACGATGCGTCACGGGGTCAAGCCGCATCGCGCCGAGCACCATCAACTCATCTTGCGAGGGTGCACGGCTATGACGGCGTAACAGTGCCTTCACACGCGCCATCAGTTCCTTGGTAGAAAATGGCTTGGTCATGTAGTCGTCCGCGCCCGAATCCAGCCCCAACACCTTGTCGGCCTCTTCGCTCTTTGCAGTGAGCATCAAAATCGGGACCATGGCCGTCGCTTCATTGCCGCGCAGCTCTTTCGCAAAATGAACCCCCGACTTGCCCGGCAACATCCAATCTAGAATGATTAGGTCGGGCATGGTCTGGCGCATGAGATGTGCGGCCTCATCGGCCTGAAAAGCGCGATCGACGACATAATCGCCATGAAGTAAATTGATCGCAATCAGTTCAGAGATCGAAGGCTCGTCTTCGACAATCAGAATACGCTGGCTCATAAACCGATCCTTATTCTGTCACGCGCTGCATTAACTCGCTCTTGGGTGTGTGTCTCAGGTCATCGCCACCCACTACATAAATAATAAATTCCGCGATATTCTTGGCATGATCTCCGATTCGTTCGATCGACTTGGCAATCGTCAAGATATCCAGACCTGTTGCAATCGTATGGGGGTCTTCGGCCAGATAAGAGGTCAGTTTACGCACAAAGGCGCGAAACTCTTCGTCAATCTGCTTGTCATCCAACACAATCACAGCGGCAGCCGTGGCGTCTTGTCTGGCAAAGGCGTCTAGGCTCTGACGCAGTTGCTTTAGAGCCATTTGTCCAGAAATAATGATTTCTGAGACGTTGATATTGTTTTCAACACCTTTGCGAATAATCCGTCGCGTACGCTTAGCAACCTTCTCTGCCTCATCGCCCGCACGCTCCAGGTTGGTGTTGGCTTTAATAATGGCCATGACCAGTCGCAGATCTCGTGCAGTGGGCTGTCGCTTGGCAATAATTTCC
>CANFEI010000119.1 GCA_947445495.1 Alcaligenaceae bacterium | reverse complement strand
GTGCAAAGGCCTTTTGCATCGGCAAGCACCAAGCGTTCCTTTGTGCCCCCGCGGACTTTTAACTGGCGTGTGGCGCCTTGAGTGCTGACTGAAAGCGGGCCACATATTCGTCAAAACTCTCCTCATCGGAGGTCTCGATCGCTTGCTGGTCCAGCAACGATTGTGTGGCTTGCGCTTGGGCTGCCGCGAACTCGGTTGCGGCCAATCCCCTTTTGCGCAACTCTTCGGCGTGGACCTTGCTCATGTTCAGTGCGTGATCATGGAACGATCCACCCGAGCGTTTAAGTTGTTCGAGAAACTGGGCAGAAGGTGTCTGTTGGGGGTCACGGACTTTGGCGCGCTGTGCGTCTACAGCTGAAACGTACCTATCGTCGCCAAGAGTGTGACCAAAAGTCTGCGCACAGCGTGCTATTTGATTAAGGAGGTTGTTCGCCCAGTCGGCTAACGGGATCTCAAGTCCATTTTGCTTGAGCAGCAGTCCTGGCTGTCGGCCTTCTTTAACGACTTGTGCAAAGTTTGCAGCGCTTTCCGGACACCAACCGCTGTCGGTGAACTCGGGGCTTTCTTCTAGCGCACAAAACAGTAAGAATGCGTCGACAAAGCGCGCAGTTTGCGCAGAGATGCCAATGGATTCGTTTGGATCAATGTCCAGACAGCGCACCTCGATGTATTGCACGCCACGTTCGGCGAGCGCAGTGATGGGGCGTTCGCAAGGACCTGTTGTGCGTTTAGGACGAATACTTGAGTAGAATTCGTTCTCAATTTGCAACACATTGTTGTTCAGTTGAATCCATTCGCCATTACGGTGGGTGCCGATTTCTTGGTATGAAGGCCACGGTGTCGTGACGGCGTCGTACAGGCGCTGCAGAAACATATTGAGATCGTTATAGCAGAGCTTCAGACCTGACTGCGCCTTGTTTTGGTAACCGAGGTCACTCATGCGTAGGCTGGTGGCATAAGGCAGATACATCGTGTTGGAAGTGAGTGACTCAAGGTTGCCGACACTTCCACGTAGAAAGTCTGTCGATACGGCTGGCGAGGAGCCAAACAAATACATGAGTAACCAGTTGTAACGCGTGAAGTTGCGGATTAACGCGATATATCCGGCAGAGCGGCGATCTTGTGCGCTCTCTTGTTTAAGATCGAGCAGATCCCAGATGCCTTCATCGAAGGAAAAGTTGTAGTGCAGACCCGCGATGCATTGCATCGTCTTGCCGTAACGCGCAGCTAGTCCACGTCGGTACACGTGCTTAATCATGCCGGTATTTGAGGTGCCATACCAAGCGATTGGGATATCGGCATCTGCAGGCAAGTGCGCTGGCATAGAGTGATTCCACATCAGCTCGCTGGGCATCGTTGTGGCCACGACGCGATGGATCTGGTCGATCTCGGCGATGAGCGCATCGACCGTCGTATGGGTGCCCGTAATGAGCTCAAGCAGCGCTTCGGAGTAGTCAGTCGTCACGCGGGGATGGGTTAGGGCAGAGCCCAGCGCAAGCGGGTGTGCTTTCATAGAAAGCAGTCCGGCTTGATCAACGCGCAGGCCTTCTTTTTCGATTCCGCGTAGGGACTGGCGCAGAACGGCGGGACGCGCAAGCAGTCGTTCGAGGCGGGTAGACAGCATAGACACAAGAAGACCTTTAAACTTTGTGAGACAGTCCATTTTAAGCTACCAGCCCTTGTGCGCGTTGAGCACTAAAATCAAAGTCAATTTTGAAGATTTCAAAGATATTTTTGTAGATGGACCAACGAGATGCGCAAATTCATATCCCTCTGGCTATTGTGGGTACCCCTGGTGTGGCTGTCTGGTTGCACGCCTGAGTACAACTGGCGCGAACTGTCTGTCGCCGACGATCGTGCCGTGGTGATGTTTCCTGCCCGCACTCAAACCGAGCAGCGCAAGATCGAGGTGCAAGGGCTGAACCTAGCGTTCTCGCTAACCTCTGCTGCAGTGGGCGATGCAGTGTTCTCTGTTGGATACGCTGCTCTGGATGAAGCCGTAGACTCGGCCAAGGCACAGATGCTCGTCGACGCGTTTGTTCAGGCGCTTTATCGGCGGGTCGGCCAAAGTGTTCCGCCGCATGCTGTATCGGGTAAGGTTTTCAACCTTGAGACGGAAGTAAACGGTCGACCTTCCCGGTTGCTGGGTAGAGTGCTCGTGCATCGTGGGATGCTGATCCAGGTTGTGGTTTCAGGCCCGACACAATCGCTTTCGCTTGAGAACGCCTCAGAGTTCATGCGATCGTTGGTGCTTCGTTAGTTGGCAGAGTCGATTGCGGGGCAACGGCAGGGTGTGGCGCGCAATTGAGTAAACCCAAGCGCAATGCTTGAGCAACACCTGCCTGTCGTCCATAGACTTTTAGTTTGGCGCACGCGTTGCGAAGATGAAAATTTACTGTGCGTTCGGTCAGTCCAAGGATCAGGCCGGTTTCCCAACTCGTCTTGCCTTTGGATACCCACTCTAGGCATTGCACTTCTCGCCCGGTGAGTCGTGGCGTGGTCATATAGCGAGGGCTCCCTACACAGTCGACATAATTGGCTAGTTTGCCTTGGCTGGCTGTATTTGGAAATTCGCAAAACCCCTGTGATGCGCACTTCTTTTGTAAGTAAGTGTCTGACAATGTTAAACTTTGTACTTAGTTGGCGCCGATTTGCTTGATCCGCTTGCGGGCGCCTCATAAATCCCGCTAAAGAAGGTCCGTATGAAAACTACGCCCAGCGCTCAGGACCCTCCCCATGCACTGACAGCCGTCGCACACGGCTCTGTTGGGGTGGTCCACACGCAGTACATGCATTTTGACGAGCCACTGCCCTTGGTCAGTGGCCAAACGCTTGAGGCCTACGATTTAGCGATCGAGACTTACGGCACGCTCAATGCGCAGGCGAGCAACGCCGTGTTGATTTGTCATGCCTTGAATGCGTCACACCATGTGGCAGGAGTTGCGGCGGACAATCCGGATGACATCGGCTGGTGGGACAACATGGTCGGGCCTGGCAAACCAGTCGACACCAATATATTTTTTGTCATAGGCATCAATAATCCAGGCTCTTGTTTTGGCTCAACGGGACCTGCATCGATTCGGCCAGAGACGGGCAAACCTTGGGGCGCAGCATTCCCCGTACTTACAGTTGAGGACTGGGTACAAGCGCAAGCGCGTGTCGCGGACCGTCTGGGCGTGAAGACGTTTGCCGCCGTGATGGGCGGCTCGTTAGGCGGAATGCAGGCCCTAAGTTGGGCGATGACGCTACCTGAACGCGTGGCCCATTGCGTTGTTGTCGCCAGTACGCCTCGACTCTCTGCGCAAAATATTGCTTTTAATGAGGTTGCCCGTCGCGCTATCATCACTGATCCAGAGTTTCATGGTGGCGATTATTACGCCCATGGCGTTGTGCCTCGCAGCGGCTTGTCCGTCGCCCGCATGGTCGGACACATTACCTACCTGTCCGATGACGACATGGCTGAAAAGTTTGGCCGTACACAGCGTGCACCGGCTGCAGGAGGTGCCTATCACTATGGGTATGGTGTCGAGTTCGAGGTGGAGTCTTATCTGCGTTATCAGGGTGAGAAATTTTCAAAGTACTTTGATGCAAATACCTATTTGTTGATTACGCGAGCCCTGGATTATTTTGATCCCGCACGTGAGACCGAGGGAGACCTTGCTCGCGCACTCCAACCTGCCACCGCAGATTTTTTACTCGTATCCTTTACGACTGACTGGCGGTTTGCTCCAGCACGCTCACGTGAAATTGTTCGCGCCCTTTTACAAAATGGACAGCCAGCGACTTACGCTGAAATCGATGCGCCACATGGTCACGATGCCTTCTTGCTCGATGATACGCGTTACCATGGCGTGATGCGCGCCTATTTTTTGAGGATTGCAGTGGGATTAACGCAGCTTGATCGTGAGGTGCAGTCATGAGTCCGCAATTTTCTCAGATGAGTCTGCGCGCAGATTTGGTGCGAATCGCTCAATGGGTTCGGCCCGACAGTAGCGTGCTCGATCTTGGGTGTGGCGATGGCGCACTGCTCGGACACCTCAAACAAACCAAAGGTATTCGTGGGGTCGGCGTTGAGATCAGTGATGCGCGCGTGTTGTCATGCGTGCAGCGTGGCGTGCATGTGATTCAGCAAAACCTCGAAGACGGTTTGGCCATGTTCGACGATCAGCAATTTGATACGGTGGTCTTGTCGCAGACCTTGCAGTCTATGCATCGTACTGAGCATATTTTGCGTGAAATGGTGCGCGTCGCGCGTGAGGCAGTCGTCTCCTTTCCTAATTTCGGCTATTGGCCGCATGGCTGGTCGATTTTGCGAGGACGGATGCCTGTGACGGGACAAATGCCTTATGACTGGTATGACACACCAAACATACATCTGTGTACCCTTAAAGACTTCGAACGACTTGCAACGAAGTTCGACTTTACGATTCTTGAGCGCGCAACCTTTAACGACGAGCACGAAGTAAAGTCGTTCGCTGGATGGCGAAGCACGCTGGCGGCTTATCGCTTTACTGCTGCTCAGTCATGAGCGAAGCGCCTCGCGAACACGGCATCCCAGCCTCACAGCTTTACACGGGTCGACGCGTTGCGCCCTTGCTGGCTCTGGGTTTTGCCAGCGGCTTGCCACTTGCGTTGACGGGAGGCACGTTGCAAGCGTGGGCGACGGTCGAGCAGGTCTCGTTACAAGAAATTGGTTTTCTGACCCTAGTCGGCACGGCTTACACCCTCAAATTTTTGTGGGCCCCAGTGATTGATCGTTATGCGCCCCCGTTTTTAGGGCGCAGGCGTGGCTGGATGCTCGTTATGCAGATACTGCTTGCATTGGGGATGATGGCGATGGGGTTAATGTCCCCTGGCCAGAGCTTGTTGCCGCTCGCTTTGCTTGCGGTGGCAGTTGCCTTTTGTTCTGCGACGCAAGACATTGCGTTCGATGCATACCGTAGCGATGTTCTGCAAAAAGAGGAGCGTGGCGCGGGTGCCGCGCTATCTGTGTTGGGGTATCGACTGGCGATGCTCGTGTCGGGTGGCTTGGCCTTAATACTGGCTGATCAATGGCTTGGCTGGGGGCAGACCTATGTGTTGATGGGGGTGCTGATGCTGAT
>CANFEI010000118.1 GCA_947445495.1 Alcaligenaceae bacterium | reverse complement strand
TGCACGACCTTAGAGTAAACGTAGCTGGACCGGCAAACCTTGCGGCGCTGCTTAATAGTTTGCAGATGGGTTTTCGCACGCTGGCAATCCAGCAACGTTCTTCGGAAGTCTGGCAGGTGCTGCGTGCCGTTAAAACAGAGTTTGGTAAGTTTGGCGATACCTTGGCGAATGTCAAAAAGTCGCTCGATACGGCGAGCAGTCGCATCGGACAAACCGAATCGCGCACGCGTATGATGTTGCGTAGCTTGAAAAACGTCGAGGCGATGCCCGAAGAGCAGGCAAAGGCGTTGTTCGCGCCCGAGGTCGCTGAGACGGACCCTGATGAAGGTGAGGTTGATCCTGATGTCGGCGATATCACGCCTGATGCTCCAAAAAAATCCTAAAGGACCGTCGTATGCTTTCTCAACAAGATCTTAAATTGCAGGCTGCTGAGGCGGCGCTCTCACTGATCGAGCCGATGCTCACGACGGATGCCGTGATCGGTGTAGGGACGGGATCCACCGCTGATTTGTTTATCGATGGGTTGGCGCGTTTTCGTGGACGCTTTCGCGGCGCCGTCGCGAGCTCCGAGCGCAGTGCAAAGCGGCTCAGTGATTTAGGGATTATCGTGCTCGATTTGAATCAAGTCGAGTCGATGCCCGTCTATGTGGATGGTGCCGATGAGATCAATGCCTCCCTTCACATGATTAAGGGTGGCGGCGGAGCGCTGACGCGTGAAAAAATCGTCGCCTCCGTTGCGCGGAAATTTGTGTGTATTGCCGATGAGTCAAAGCTTGTGCAGACGTTGGGTAAATTTCCGCTACCCATTGAAGTGCTTGCCATTGCAAGACAAGCGGTGGCGCGCGTTGCTTTGTCGCTAGGCGGCACGCCCACATTGCGCGAAGGCTTCACCACCGACAGTGGCAACCAAATTCTAGATGTGTCGGGCCTTAGTATTACGGACGCCATTGCACTTGAAAAACAACTCAATAACGTGCCGGGCGTCGTGACCAACGGATTGTTCGCGATCCGTCCGGCCGATGTTGCCTTATTGGCAACACAGAACGGTATACGCCGTCTGTAGACGCATACCTTCTTTGGACGTGGGTTTAGGCAGGCGGTGGCACGAAGCCTTGGGCTTCGACGTCGATGTCTTCAAACAGATGTTTTTCCATTTGTTCTTTCAGGTATTTGCGCGCCCGCGTATCCGCAAGATTTAATCTGTTTTCGTTGACCAGACGAGTCTGTACGTTTAGCCATTCCTGCCAAGCTTCTTTGGAGATGCTTTGCCAGATGCGGGTGCCCATCTCGCCAGGATAGGGTGGGTAGTCCAGCCCTTCGGCTTCTTTTTTAAGCTTTAAACACTGTACGGTACGGCCCATGGCGGTCAATCCTGTCTAGAATAAAGTGAATGTATTGTAGGGGCTTCTGAGATCTCTTGAAGAATAGCCCCCAGACCCTACAGGCGTTTTATAAAAATTAGGCTGTTGCGTGAACGGTTGTAGTGCGTTTGTTTTTCTTTGGGCAAGTCTGCGACTCCACCTTGAACAAACCCGCGTTTGATGAACCAGTGCGAAGTGCGAGTGGTCAGCGCGAAAATACGTTTTGCGCCGTGGCCTCTGGCACGCGACTCCATATGCCGCAACAAAATTTCGCCTTCGCCAGTTCCTTGCCATTCAGGATGCACGATTAGACAGCCCATTTCTGCCATCTGATCCTTGGGGAAGTCATGCAGCGTCGCGCAACCATAAATCACCCCATCGTGCTCGAGCACCGTAAAGTTTTCGACGTCACGTTCAATGAATGCGCGGCCACGTGGCACGAGCGTGCCATCTTGCTCCAAGGGCTCGATGAGTTGCAAGATAGCGCCGACATCATCGATCGTTGCGGGTCGCAAGTCGTCTAGCGTATCTTCCACCACCATCGTGCCCACACCGTCGTGGGTAAAGATTTCAAGCAGGACGACACCATCCATTGAGAACGGTATCAAGTGCGCGCGTGTCACGCCGCGCTTCACAGCGCGCGAGGCAAACTGCAGATAAAAGGCGGTGTCAGGGTCGATTGAGCCTGAAGCGAGCAGAGCGTCGGCGTCGAGTCTTGCCAACTCGGTGTCTATGGTGCCGTCTTCGGCGATGACGCCAGGCGATTCCGTCAGAAAAATGAGCTTCTCTGCGCGCAAGGCGGTTGCCACGCTCGTGGCGAGTTCTTCCATCGCCAGATTGAAGGCCTCACCCGTTGGTGAGAATCCTAGCGGCGACAGCAGAACAATCGAACCGCGATCAATCGATGAGCGCAAAGCGTCGACATCGATCTTACGCACCTGACCGGTGTGTTTGTAATCCACGCCGTCAATAATGCCGGTGGGACGCGCTGTCACGAAGTTGCCTGAAATGACTCGGATTTGAGCATGCGACATGGGTGTGTTGGGCAACCCTTGGCTGAATGCCGCTTCGATGTCTAGGCGTATCTCGCCGGCGGCCTCTTTTGCGCACTCAAGTGCATCGGCATCCATCGGGGAGCGACCACGATCGAACTGTTGGCTAAAACCCTTCAGACGCAGTTGCTCGTTGACTTGGGGTCGAGAGCCATGCACCAGTACGAGTTTGATCCCTAGGGCTGAAAGTAGGGACAAATCTTGGACCAGTGTATTGAGGACATTGGCCTGAACCAGCTCGCCGCCAAAGGCGACGACAAAGGTTTTGCCACGAAATGCGTGTACGTAAGGAGCTACCTCCCGGAACCAGCGCACAAACTGCGCGGCAGCGAACTCTGGGGCTTCTTGAGCGGAGACGGTTTCTTGTTCTAGGGAGTCTGGCATAGTGGCTAGTGTTGTAAACCTCGTGGGCTGTGAGTTTGAGCGATAAATTTTATAATGTCCTGATCAACGGATCCGAAAATATGCCCGATTCAAAGCGCTCAGCCGATTCAAGGCCAGAAAGCGTTGTCATTTCCCCACGACTTGCCCCTCCGATCACCTATCCCGAGGATTTGCCGGTTAGTGGGCGTCGTCAGGAGATCGCCGCCACGATCGCCGCGCATCAGGTCGTGATCGTCAGTGGTGAAACCGGATCAGGCAAAACGACCCAACTTCCCAAAATCTGCCTTGAGCTCGGACGCGGCCTTGTCAAGATGATTGGCCACACCCAACCACGTCGATTGGCAGCGAGCTCTGTGGCTCGCCGGATTGCCGAGGAATTACATTCGCCGCTCGGGGAGTGGGTGGGGTATCAGGTGCGGTTTCAGGACCGCAGCAGCGCGCAGACGGCCATCAAGCTCATGACAGATGGAATTTTGCTCGCGGAGTCGCAGCGTGATCCCATGCTCCGCCGTTATGACACGATCATCATTGATGAAGCCCATGAACGTAGCCTTAACATTGATTTCCTCCTTGGCTACCTCAGGCAGCTATTGCCTAAGCGTCGCGATCTAAAGCTCATTATTACCTCCGCGACGATTGATGCGAGTCGCTTTGCCGCGCATTTTTGCGACGCGCAAGGCACGCCAGCCCCCGTCATTGAGGTGTCGGGCCGGCTGTATCCAGTGGATATTCGCTACCGCCCGGTTGAGCCACCGGAGTCAGAGACGCCCAGCGCTCCGAGTGGCTACACGCCCTCAGAGCGCACGCAAGCCCGCGATGAAGAGCGCGATTTGATGAGTGCTCTGTCTGAGGCGGTCGACGAGTGCGCCCGCGTGGGTTCGGGCGACATTCTTGTCTTTATGCCAGGTGAGCGTGAGATCCGCGAGGCAGCCGAGACGTTGCGCAAACACCATCCTCCTGGCACGCAGATACTGCCGCTGTATGCACGGCTATCACAGGCCGAGCAGGAGGAGATCTTTCGTCCCAGCACCAATGCGCGCAGAGTGGTGCTAGCGACCAACGTGGCGGAAACTTCACTGACCGTGCCGGGTATTCGTTTTGTGATTGATAGTGGCTTGGCGCGTATCAAACGCTATTCCTGGCGCAATAAAGTCGAGCAGTTGCGCGTGGAGCCGATCAGTCAGGCCTCGGCCAATCAGCGCGCCGGGCGTTGCGGCCGCTTGGGGCCCGGGGTCTGCATTAGGCTCTATGACGAGCAGGGCTTCAAAGATCGTTCGGCCTTTACGGACCCTGAGATTTTGCGTTCCTCACTGGCCAGTGTGATTTTGCGGATGAAGGCCTTGAAGCTCAATAGCATCGAGGACTTTCCCTTTGTCGATCCACCCAGTGGTCGAGCGGTTGCGGATGGCTATCATTTATTGCAAGAGTTGGGGGCGATGGATCCCGATGCCGAGCGTCCCGAGGCCTTGACGCCGACGGGTCAGGCGCTAGCGAAACTTCCGGTCGACCCCCGAATTGGTCGCATGATTCTTGCGGCGCGTGATCAGCACTGCTTGACTGAGATGTTGATCATTGCCTCGGCGCTCTCGGTCCAAGATCCCCGAGACCGACCCATGCAAGTGCGTGAAGCTGCAGAGCAAGCACACTCTAAGTTCTCGGACGACAAATCGGAGTTTGTGTCGTATATCAAGCTATGGCGTTGGTATCACGAGCAGGTGGCGCACAAAGATTCGCAGCGCAAACTCGTGGCGCAGTTGCGCCAGCAGTTTCTTTCGCCGCTGCGCCTGCGCGAGTGGCACGATATCCATAGTCAGTTAATGGCGCTTGTTGGTGAACAAGGATGGCGTTTGAATAAAACCGAGGCGACACACGAGCAGCTTCACCTTGCACTGATGTCAGGACTGCTGGGCAACCTAGGATTGAAGTCCGAGGAGGCGGGGCACTACCAAGGGGCGCGCGACATTCGTTTTTGGATTCACCCTGGCTCTAAGCTGCTTAAAAAGGCCGGAAAATGGGTCATGGCAGCCGAGCTGGTGGATACCTCAAAGCTCTATGCCCGCTGTATCGCAAAGATCGAACCTATCTGGGTTGAACGGGTGGCCGGGCATCTGATCAAGCGCTCGTACACCGATCCCCGCTGGGAGCGTAGGCTAGACCAAGTCGTTGCCAATGAAAAGGGCTCGCTATACGGGTTACCAGTCTATGCCGGTCGGCGCATTCACTACGGCCCGCTAGACCCCGAGCGCGCTCGAGAAATTTTCATCCTGCAGGCGCTCGTGCCCGGAGATCTCGAAAGCAACTTACCTTTTATCGCGCAGAACCGAAAGCTG
>CANFEI010000117.1 GCA_947445495.1 Alcaligenaceae bacterium | reverse complement strand
GTGTAGTCCGTGAACTCTTCTCACTCTCGAATTATCGCGGGATTTTTTTATTGAGGCGCTATGCCTGCTCCCAATATTGCATCCCCCCAAGCTTTATGCTGCTTTCGGACAAGCTCCGTCAACTCGTCAGGCGATGATGGCTTGACCTCAAGACCCATTGCGGTCATGCGTGCCTTGACATCGGGTTTGTCGAGCACCTTACGAAGAGCGCTATTTAGTACTTGTATGACCTCTATTGGCGTACCTTTTGGCGCCATGAGTCCACCCCAGTTGTCGAAGTTGAAGCCGGGGTAAGTCTCGCCAATCGCTGGCAGATTAGGCAACACAGACGAGCGGGAGTCAGACATCACTGCTATTGGCCGAAGTTTGCCTGAGTCCACAAAACTCTTGGAGGAACCAGCGTCGGTGAATACATAATCAACACGACCTGCACTTAAATCTACCAAGGCATCCGGAGAACTTTTATATGCAATTTCTGATGTGTTCAACCCTGCAAGCTTTTTGAAGTGAGCAGCACCAACCCGGCCCGATGCATTGCCATAACCTGTGAAGCCACCGTTCTTCCGCTTCATGGCTGTAACAAGTTGTTCAGGGGTTGTAATGCCTGATTCAGCATTGACAAGCAAAATGAATGTGTAGGAATTTAGGCCACCGACAGCAGAGAAGTCTGCCAAAGGATCATACGGAAGGTTTTTTGTAAGAAACTGACTAGTCGAATGAGTGGATGAGCTTCCCATACCCAAGGTGTAGCCATCTGGTTTTGCTCGGGCTAGTGCGGTCGTGGCGATTTGACCGAGCGCGCCGACACGATTTTCGACCACAATGGGTGTGCCTAGTTCCGGTTGAAGTTGGTTCGCCAACATTCGCGCTAGGAGATCTCCTCCACTACCAGGCCCAAAGGCAACAATAATTTTTATCGGTTGATTAGGAAAAGGTTGTGCGCGAACAGGCGACAGCAAAGACAGTACAAAAAGAAAAATAACCGCAAAAATACGAACACTCATTTTTGTCCCCTAATTACTTGTTGAGTTCGATATTGAAACCGCCGGGCAATAACAAATAACAGACGAAGATCTGCAAGACTATTTGTTTTCATCCTGAACGCTGCAATCTTTCATGGCCTCACGCAGCTCAAGTCCATCAAAACTAGAAGCAATTCATAGTTCAATTTTTAGCGTTCGCCAACAGGTTAGGTCTCGGCGTGAAGAGGTTTCACTGGGCCCAAACCCAGTAACGCCTCAATACCAAAAATCACCATTAAAAAACCAGAGACCGGTAAACATAGATAAGGCACGCTCATTGGGATTTGAGTAGCTGTTGCGAGTTGCATCGAGGCAAGCTCCACAAGAATGAGACCTTGCCAAAATAAGAGCATACCGATGCCGACCGCTGCGCAAGCGGGTAACTGGGCAAGCCATTTCAACGAGACGCCAAACTGTGTGGACAAATCCATTCTGAAATGCGCCCCTCTGCGTACTGCCATGGCTGCACCACATAGGGCAGCCCAGATCATTAGAAAGCGTGCTACTTCTTCGCTCCAAGAGAAGCTAGCATTTAAGGCGCTGCGCGCAAAAATATTTGCACAAACAATTAAGGTCATCGCGATCAGTGCGATGATCGCGATGATACTGGTCAGGCGGTAAAGTAGGGCTGCCATTTTTGTAAAAGCTTGCATCATCAATCCATCAAGAGATTTGGCAAGACCAGGGTGATTTCTGGTATTAACGCAATGATGACTAAGGAAAGAATCAGCACGAGTAGGTAAGGCATAAACACTTTAGTCACACTGCGCATGCTGCAGCGGGCAATACCAGCCGACAACAGCAAGCCAATTCCAATGGGCGGTAAAAAAATTCCGACGCCAACCGTACCAATCGCGAGAATGCCGAAGTGAAGGGGATCCACGCCCACTCGCTCTGCAACAGGCAAAAGAATCGGCATCAAAATAATGAGTGCATGCAGTCCCTCTAACAATACACCCGCAATTAAAAAGATAACAATACTGAGTAACAGAAAACCGACTGAACCACCCCCAATAGTTGACATGAGCTGCGCAACGGCAGCCGGTGTTTGTTGGCTGGCTAAGATCCATGAAAAAGTCATGGCCAAGCCGATGAGCAAGAGGGCGGCGCCCGTCAAAATAATGGTTTGCTCGCAGATCTCATAAAGATCGCGCCAAGACACTTCACGATATATAAATAAACTTACGACCAACGCATAGACGGCACCGATCGCTGCAATTTCTGTTGGAGTTGCGACCCCTAACAAAATTCCACCGAAAATAATGACGGGCAATAGCAAGGCGAGTGCGCTGTCTTTAAATGCGGCATAGATTGCACTGCGTGTTGCCCGCAACTCGCTCGGGGGCAAGATCCCTCGCCGTGCCTGGTAGGTAATTAAGGCCATTAAACCTACCACCATCACCGCTGAAGGCAAAAATCCTGCGATAAATAATCGGCCGATTGAAATGTTGACGAGGCTACCGAGCACTACCATCATGATGCATGGTGGGATCAGTACACCCATTGATGAGGCTGCCGCCACAATGGCTGCGGCACGTTCAGGTGTGTACCCAGCACGTCGCATCGCTGGAATCATCGTCGAACCAATCGCTGAAACATCAGCGGTAGTCGACCCAGAAATTCCTGAGAAAAACATTTCGGCAAGCATAACAACCATCGCGAGGCCGCCCCGTACATGTCCAATTAATACACGTGCGAGAGTCACTAAACGGGCCGAAATTCCGCCGGAATCCATTAAGAGTCCGGCAAAAATAAAGAAAGGCACCGCCATCAAAGGAAATGAATCGATACCCGCAAACAATCGCTGTGCGATGAGTGCGAGAGGTAGGCGACCTTCGAGCAGCAAGAAGGTGACTGAGGCAGCCCCCATCGCGAAAGCGATGGGGATGCCAATCGCCACGAAGGCGATAAAAGAAATAATTAAAGCAGCAATCAGCATTGCAGCGTTAAACTTTTATCGCTCGAATTTGCTCAATGATCTTTTGATTCTTGGCGAGATCTTTGTAGACAGGACCCATCGCAGCAATTAAGGGGGCTTTGTCAATCTTGTCGACTTTGACGCCTTTGGCGGTCAGTTCGGCTGAAGCGTCAGCATCAAGCTTTGCAGCAAGCTCGCGCATATAGCGGCCAGCTTGTACGCCTGAATCAGTTGCCGCCTTTTTTTGCGCTGCATTAAGTTTTTTGAAGGCGGGGGCAGACATCCCAAAGACTAAGGCAGAGTAGGTGTGTTCATCTAAGGTAACAAATTTTGCGACCTCGTTTAATTTAGAACTCAACATAACGTTAGGCGGACATTCAAGACCGTCAATCACGCCTTGTTGGACGGCGGTATAGACCTCGCCCCAGTTCATTTGAATCGCGCTAGCCCCGAGTGCTTTAAACATGCCGATGAAGACTGGGCCCCCGGCCACGCGAAATTTCATGCCAGAGAAACCCTCTTTGGTCGAAATGGATTTTTTTGCGTTCAAACAAGAGCGAAAACCGCCTGCGCCCCAACCTAGGCCGATGATGCCGCGAGGCTCTAGAAGCTTCAGCCAGTGATCGCCGATGGCACTTTCAAGGCACTTGTCAGCGTGTGCTTTCGAGGTGTAGAGAAAAGGCAAATCACAGTCACCAATTTCTGGCGCGACGGCCGTTAAGGTTGATGTGCCGTAGAGATGTAAATCGACAATGCCCAAAGGCATACCTTCCATGGCTTCACGCTCTTGGCCAAGTTGGCCGCCAGGAAATACATTGACCTTGACGGTGCCGTTTGTTTTTTGTTCAAACAGTTCAGCGAATTTTTTAGCACCCATGTCAAAGACTGAACCCGCTGCAGTGACGTGGCCCATGCGAAGCGTTGTGACGGTTTGTGCATTAGCGACAAATGGGGCGGCGACGGACGCCGCGGCGATCGTGAGAAAGTTACGGCGACTAGTCATGATTTTCCTAAAAATGTAGTTTTAAAAAGAAACGAAGACGGTGCAAACCGCTGACATTGAATGAACTATACGACTAACTGAGGCTGTTTGCGCACAAGCATACACTTCAAGAGACCCACGGTCATTAAAAAATAGCCATGGCGTTTGGAGGCGAACCAATCGCCCCGCGTAGGTTTAAGGGCTTAGAGGTGAACAGAAATGTGTTTCGTTTGTGCTTGTGCACCGCAGCACGTAGCGCGTCGAGATCAAACATTTCGCCCAAGACTAGACCAAGGCGCGCTATGGCAAGGTGTAGGCTAGGTTTGCCTTGTTCTAAAGGCCATGCTTCGACGGTGACCGAATCGCTTGCGACTGCCGCAAAGCCCGCATCCCACAAGTACTGCCACATAGACTCGTCGCCTGCCAAGCCTGAATAATCGCGTCCCTGAAATATGGTTTTCTTGTCTTCAGGGCTTGCCTTGTTAAAGGCCTCAAGCCATCCTGTGCGTACACACAGTACGTCACCCAGTTGGGGTTTGACTTCACTTTGCTCAAGCGCCAGTCGTAAATCATTGGCACTACATATCTGAGAGCCTAGTGCAGACCAGTGCCGTTGATTGCTCGCGTAAAACTCAGGTAAATCGATATAGATCCCACGGGTAAAGATTCCAAAATCTGCGTATCGATCAACCCCGTTGCGCGAGCCATCCCCCAAATGGATATCTTTGCTTTGTGTGCCATCATAAAACCCGTGCACTGGGTCGCCAACGTGCGCTAGGCTATCCCATTGCGAAGAGGCCTGCGGGTGAAATGTCACGCAGTCATCGCGTATGAGTAAGCCTTCATATGTGTCAGTCACGAGCTCATGAATGGGGGCTTCTCGGATACGGTGCGAATGTGCAGGCACGGCCCCAAGTGGTAAGTGCAAGGGTAAATCCAGATTAACCCGCTCGCCGCTTCGAACCAAGCTGGCTGCCTGCGCTGCATATTCGGCGCTAATCGCTGCGAGCATGCCGACATTTTCTTTTTCAAGTCCCCATGCTAAGGGTAGCGTTTCGCCATTGGGTCTGGGTAAATCTACAAAGGCTGGGCGTCTATACATGGCTAGTCCTTTACACAATAGAAGAAGCGCCGAAAAGTACACGCCCAAGTGGGTGTGGTGAATCGCTGCTAGTTTTAAAGTCGCTTCTTAGTCTAACACTGGCAATACAGCCTCGCGCAGTGCTGCCC
>CANFEI010000116.1 GCA_947445495.1 Alcaligenaceae bacterium | reverse complement strand
TTTGCCGTTAAGTCATTTTGCACACCGAGCCAGACCCAGCGCAGCAAGGGATACAAGCCGAAGACAAACAGCAAAGGCTTGCAACGATCGATCTCGCGCGAGCTAAATGTCTTCAAACCTATCTCAGTAGTTCTTGCGCAAATCCAGACCCGTGTAGAGCGAACCCACTTCGTTGGCATAGCCATTGAGCATCAGCGTTTTACGCTTGGGACTAAACACACCGTCTTCGCCAATCCGACGCTCCGTCGCCTGACTCCAGCGAGGATGACTGACTTCAGGGTTCACGTTCGAATAAAAGCCGTACTCGGAGGGCTGCGAGCGCTCCCAGCTCCCAATCGGCTGTTTTTCAAGCAAACGGATGGTGATAATCGACTTCACCGACTTGAAGCCATACTTCCAGGGCACGACCATACGCACGGGCGCACCATTTTGATTCGGCAATACTTTGCCATACATCCCCAGTGTGAGGAGCGTTAACGGGTGCATCGCCTCGTCCATACGCAGTCCGTCACGATACGGCCACTCAACTGAACGGGTGCGCACGCCAGGCATGTTTTTGGGTTGCACATCAGTAATGAACTCAACAAATTTTGCGTTCGCGGTGGGCTGTACCTGCTTGATCAGCTCGGACATCGAATAGCCGATCCAAGGAATCGCCATGGACCATCCCTCTACGCAGCGCATGCGATACAGACGCTCTTCGAGAGGCGCAAGCTTTCGCAAGTCGTCTAGATCAAACGTCTTGGGTGCTGCGCACTCGCCTTCCACGCGCAGTTTCCACGGCGTTGTTTGAAGTGTGTGCGCGTACTTTGCGGGATCCGCCTTATCCGTGCCGAACTCAAAAAAATTGTTGTAAGTGGTCGCGTCCTTTTCGGGCGTCACTTGCTCCATCAGCACATACTTGGGAGACCGCTGCGCATCAAGCTTGGCCAGCGCAGCCGCGCTCGCCAGCGCCGACCAACCGCCAAGGGCGCCCGTCGCGAACGTGGCGCCAGTCGCCTTCATCCAGTGCCTGCGGCTCTGCCAGACTTCTTCAGGCGTGATTTCTGTAGAACGAATACGGGGGAAACGGTAGCTCGACATAACGGCCTCCGAAAAAGATTGAGTGCGCCTAAGCATTAGCCGCAGCGCGAATCATTGATGATCAGGATTATCACGCAATTTAGATAATTCAACGCGCACTAGAACAGAATAACCCTTCAGCAACGCAGGATTGGCAAGTAAACGGTCGACACCCTACACGCGCTCAAGTAAATATTCTTTCAGGCTAGAGACATCTGGGACGATTGCATGGTGGGGACAGGCACGCAGCTCGTCGGCGGGATGCGCGCCGTAGGAGACCCCCAGACCGTGCACACCAGCATTCGCCGCCATCTGCAAATCATGAGAGGTATCACCCACCATGACCACCCGATGTGGCTCAACAACCATCTCATCCATCAACTCATACAACATGCCAGGATGCGGCTTGCCAAAAGTCTCATCGGCTGTTCGCGTCGCTTCAAAGGCCGCATGCAGCGACGTCGCTGCGAGGGCGCGATTCAATCCAACGCGACTCTTACCCGTTGCCACGGCCAAGCGGGCACCCGCAGCCTGCAACTCGGTCAACATTTCAGGGACGCCATCAAACAGCTTTAACTGCGTATCGCGCGAGAGATAATGATGGCGATAGCGCTCGAGAAACAACGGCTCTAGCGACTTAGTCAGATCAGGTACCGCGCGACGCAGCGCGGGCTCTAAGGGCAAACCAATGACCCAAGCCGCCTCGGCCGCTGTCGGGACGTTGAGCTCGAGATCACGGCACGCTCCCTGAATCGCGGACACAATGCTGTGCGTTGAATCCATCAGCGTGCCGTCCCAATCAAATACAATGACCGAATAAGGTTTCATTGCTGCTCCAACGTTTGCAAGATTGCTGCGCAGGCCGCAGGGAGCGGCGCCACCAGGGCTAGGGGCTCCTGCGTCAGGGGGTGGGGAATATCCAAGCGGTGTGCATGTAAAAACATTCTATTGAACCCAAGCTTCACGAATTTAGCGCGTGTCTCGTCGCGCCCATATTTGTCATCGCCCACAATTGGAAACCCCGTTGAGGCGAGATGCACCCGAATCTGGTGGGTGCGTCCGGTGCGCAACTCGGCATCGACCAAGCTGTAGCCATTAAAACGCTTTTGCGCACTCACGATCGTGTGCGACACCTGGCCCTCGGCCTCAACTTTGACACGCCGCTCGCCCGTTTGTGTGGTCCATTTGGTAAGAGGCAGCCGAATATGCTGCCGCCCATTCACCCAATCGCCCTCGACCAAAGCTAAATAATGCTTACTTCCTTTGCTCTCACGAAACATTTCATGCAAGGACAACAAGACATTTCTCTTTTTGGCAATGAGCAGTAAGCCCGAGGTATCACGATCGAGCCGATGGGCAAGCTCAAGAAAGCGCGCCTCAGGGCGTGCCGCGCGAAGCGCTTCGATCACGCCAAATGACACCCCGCTTCCACCATGAACGGCGGTACCCGCTGGCTTATCGATCACCAGCAAGCCTTCGTCTTCGAACACAATTGGGAATTCTGACCCCGGCACAATGCGCTTCTCATCGGGCGTGGGGACACGAATGGGGGGAATCCTCACAATATCCCCGATATGGATGCGGGCGTCGGGCGCCGCCCGCCCCTTATTCACCCTCACTTCTCCGCCACGCACCGCCTTGTAAATATGGCTTTTGGGCACACCTTTGCACAGCCGCATCAGGAAGTTATCCAAACGCTGCCCATCGTGCTCTTCGGTGACTTCAACCAGTCGAACGGCCGGTGCCTGCGGCGCGCTCACTTTAGGTGACGTCGGGGTCAAAACTGAGGATTCTTTGCGCATGGCCAAAAGCGGCTTATAATCGAGCAAGCCTTAAAGGGATTAAGAAAGCGTGGTTAAGACGCCCTCTTGCGTCCTAAAACGTTGAGATGCATCGAATTTTCGCGTCTCCGTCTGGATTGCGGACTGCATTGTACCGCTTGCCTTCCTGATTCCTTCGGGCTACTGGTCGCCGACAAGACCGGGATGCGCTTTATGCGCGCTGTTGCGACGTTTTTACGTTTCGCCCGCGCCCCAAGTGTATGCCCCTCGCGTCGCGCGCGATACTGACCAACAGAGCAAGAATCCGTCCTAATCCCTGCACCAGGCGTGCGAAACTTACCCGCCTGATGTTCTCAGCATCCTTTTATGTCAACCACTACCGTGACCCTGACCTCTCTGCTGAATGAACCCCGCGCCTATAGGCGCAATGTGCTGGTCTAAAGACCTTTTCTTCGCGCGCGCCTCTTGGGTGTGTGCTCGCTTCCTTGATTCAGTGTTTCGCAGCCAGTAGTGCGTGGCTGCGCGCCGTGGTACGGCGCGCCATTTAAATGGAGAAACCTCTCATGAAGCGCATGTTATTTAATGCAACGCACCAAGAAGAACTACGCGTTGCGATCGTCGATGGACAAAAACTCATCGACCTCGATATCGAAATCGCCGGCCGCGAACAGCGTAAAGGCAACATTTACAAAGGCGTCATTACTCGCATTGAACCTGGCCTTGAGGCCTGTTTCGTTAACTACGGCGAAGACCGCCACGGCTTTCTACCCTTCAAAGAAGTAGCGCGCACCTATTTCAAAGAAGGCGTCGACGTCCGGACGGCACGCATTCAAGACGCGCTGCACGAAGGTCAAGAACTCATCGTTCAGGTCGAAAAAGAAGAGCGCGGTAACAAGGGTGCCGCCCTAACCACCTTCATTTCGTTGGCAGGTCGTTATTTGGTTCTGATGCCGAACAACCCACGAGGCGGTGGTGTGTCACGCCGCGTAGAGGGCGAGGAGCGTCAAGAATTGCGCGAAGCGATGGATCAACTCACCATTCCTCCGGGCATGAGTATTATTGCTCGCACCGCCGGTATTGGTCGTAACGCCGAAGAGCTCCAGTGGGACATGTCCTACTTGATGCAACTCTGGACCGCTATTGATGGTGCTGCCAAGGACAATCCCGCCCCCATTCTGATTTATCTTGAATCCAGTCTGGTCATCCGGGCCATCCGTGATTACTTCTCGCCAGACATTGGCGAAATCCTGATCGACACGGACGACATCGCTGACCAAGCGACCGCATTTATGAGCGTTGTGATGCCGGATAACGTCGAGCGCGTCAAACGCTATCGCGATGACGTCCCCTTGTTCTCACGCTTCCAGATCGAGCACCAGATCGAAACCGCGTACTCACGTACCGTGGATCTGCCTTCAGGCGGATCGGTTGTAATTGATCATACGGAAGCGCTCGTCGCGGTGGACGTGAACTCCGCGCGTGCCACACGCGGTGCCGACATCGAAGAAACCGCGCTGCGTACGAACCAAGAAGCCGCCGACGAAGTCGCCCGCCAATTGCGTCTGCGCGACCTCGGTGGTCTGATCGTGATCGACTTTATCGACATGGAAGACACTAAAGACCAACGCGCGGTCGAAAATCGTTTGCGTGATGCGTTGCACTTTGACCGTGCCCGCGTCCAAATGGGCAAGATTTCACGCTTTGGCTTGATGGAACTCTCGCGTCAGCGTCTGCGTCCCGCCCTCAACGAAGGCTCGCACATCACTTGCCCACGCTGTAACGGCACGGGCGTGATCCGCGATGCAGAATCCAGTGCGCTACAAGTGCTGCGACTGCTGCAAGAAGAGGCCATGAAAGAAAACACAGCGGCCGTGCACGCGCAAGTGCCCGTCGATGTCGCGACTTTTCTGCTCAACGAAAAGCGTTCGGACATCACAAAGATCGAATCACGACTCAAGGTCAACTTGATTCTGATCCCCAACCGCCATCTCGAAACGCCGCACCACCACATCGAACGCTTGCGTCACGACGACCCACGCTTGGAAGACATCAAAACGAGCTTCGAGTTAGTCGATGCTCCGTCTACCGACATGAGCTGGGCACCGAAAGAGCAAGAAGTTAAATCCAAGCCAGAAGCGCTGGTGAAAGGTATTACACCGGCACAACCTGCGCCTGTCTCCTCTACGTCCGCCAAGAAGTCGGAAGCCTCAGAGGCTTCACCTGGGTTCTTCAAACGATTGTTTGGTTGGCTGTCGGGCGGCTCTTCAACAGAGAAGAAGGCCGAAGAGGCCAAGCCTTCGGATTCGCGTGAGCAACGCGGTCGCAATGGCCAAAATGATCGTC
>CANFEI010000115.1 GCA_947445495.1 Alcaligenaceae bacterium | reverse complement strand
TGTTCAATAACGGCAGGTGCCCAAAGACCGCTTTCGAACTGCTTGGCAAAGCCCTTGGAGGCCTCAATGCCCCCGCCTTGGGTTAGCAAGGTCGGTAAAGCGTCAGTCAAACGCGCGTAGGTGTCTTTGAGCGCTTGTGGCGACAAACCTGCGAGCTCGCCAACATCTATCCAAGCCTCCAGCGCGGGGCGATAGGTCCAGATGTTTGGTCCCTTTAGGTGAACCAGACGTCGGATCGTTGGGGAAGGTTGACTCATGAGACGTTTACAAGGGATGCTGCGATGCAGCATTTGGAGGATTGTCTCATTATCGCAGTAAAAACATCGCTCGGTGTAATTAGGCTGGCTCAGGCACTCTCTGGCTTACAGCTTGGTCGTTATACTTGCGCTGTTCCATGATAAACCGAGCTAGCCAAATTCATCCGATGAACCGCTTTTCGTTGAAGTGGTTGGTCTGTGAGCCTGGGTATACCGACCTGCTGACATGACGCCCCTTTCAACCGCCGAGTCCCCGCTCAACATTACGTTGCCAAGTGGCTGGTCCAACGCCGCGATGGCTTTGCTCGAGCCCGACGAGCAGGTGTTGGCGTGGCTCGAACCGGACTTGGACGATAAGCTTTATTTTGCAACAGGCGCGATTGTGTTGACTTCTCGTCGCCTTCTGTCGCGCGCGCCGAATGAACAGGATTGGTTGATCTGGAATGTCGCCGCGACCCACTCCTTGCAGCACCGCGATCATGCTGGTGTTGGAGCAATCGAACTATTTAATGATGGTCAGCGTCTAGCTGTTTGGCGCCACACATTGGGGATGGCGCCGGCGGTCAGTCGACTGACTGATTCGTTCAGTTTCGTCCAGCAAAAATTAGCAGACCCCGATGCGGTGGTGGCCGTCGATGCGGCCTCGTGTCCGACCTGTGGCACGCCTTATGCACCAGATCAAGACGAGTGCGCCGTGTGTGACGACGACCCTGTCGGCCCGACCGACACCTGGGCACTTCTTCGGCTCGCGCGCTTTGCTGCCCCGTATCGCGGCGCCTTGATTGTCGGTTTGATCCTCACGCTACTGTCGACTGCGGCGACGCTTGTCCCGCCGTATTTGACGATGCCGTTGATGGACAATGTCTTGATTCCGTTTCAAAACGGCAAGCCAATCGACTATGACTTGGTTGCTTTCTATTTGACCGGCGTGGTGGTTGCCGCCTTATTAGCGTGGTTGCTTGGCTGGGCGCGCACGTATTTGTTAGCCTGGGTCAGTGAGCGTATCGGTGCTGACTTGCGCACCACGACCTTCAAACACTTGCAGACCTTGTCCTTGCAGTATTTCGGTGGCAAGCGCACCGGAGACCTGATGGCTAGAATCGGTGCGGAAACGGATCGCCTCAATTTGTTTTTATCACTGCATTTGCTCGACTTTTTGAATGACATACTGATGATCGTGATGACAGCATGCATCTTGATTACGATCGATCCTTGGCTGGCTGTGACGACGCTCATTCCACTGCCGTTGATTCTCTGGTTGATCCATCTTGTGCGTGATCGTTTGCGTTTTGGTTTTGAGAAGATAGATAGATCCTGGAGTGAACTGACCAACGTATTGGCCGATACGATCCCCGGAATTCGCGTGGTGAAGGCGTTCGCTCAAGAAAACCGTGAAGTAGCGCGTTTTCGCGAGACCAATGATCGGTACTTGGGTGTGAACGATCGCATCAATAAAGTGTGGGCGCTGTTTGCGCCCACTGTGACCTTTCTGACTGAGGTGGGTCTGCTAGTAGTATGGATTTTCGGGATTTCACAAGTCGCCTCTAGCACCATTACGGTGGGGGTGCTCGCAGCGTTTCTTGCCTACATTGCACGGTTTTACACGCGACTTGACTCAATGAGTCGAATTGTTTCTCAAACTCAACAAGCAGCAGCTGGCGCGAAGCGAATTTTCGATATCTTGGATCACGTCTCCAGCGTACCGGATGCGCAGCGTCCCGTGCCGCTTGACCGGATGCAGGGCAAGATCGAGATTCGTAACATCGGCTTCCGGTATGGCAGTCGTAGCGTGCTTAAAAATGTAAGTCTCAACATTCGTGCCGGAGAGATGATCGGCTTGGTTGGGCACAGCGGATCCGGGAAGAGTTCGCTCGTGAATCTGATTTGTCGTTTTTACGATGTGACGGAAGGGGGCATCCGTGTGGATGGGGTGGATATTCGCTCTTACTCTCTGAACTCGTATCGCCGCAATATTGGACTTGTCTTGCAAGAGCCGTTTTTGTTCTTCGGTACGATTGCTGAGAACATCGCCTATGGGAAGCCAGAGGCCTCACGCGAAGAAATTATTACCGCAGCGCGCGCGGCACGTGCACACGATTTTATTTTGCGCCTACCGCAGGGCTACGACTCGTTGGTGGGTGAGCGCGGACAAGCCTTGTCTGGCGGTGAGCGCCAGCGTATTTCGATTGCTCGCGCGTTGCTGATCGACCCGCGAATCTTGATTCTGGATGAAGCCACTTCTTCTGTGGACACCACCACTGAAATAGAAATTCAAGAGGCGCTAGACAACCTGATTCAAGGTCGCACGACGATCGCCATTGCGCATCGACTCAGCACGCTGCGTAAAGCCGATAGGCTGGTGGTGCTCGATCGCGGTGCGATCGTAGAGATTGGTAATCATGAAGATCTCATGGCCAGAGGTGGCGCTTATTACGACCTGTACGAGGCACAGACGCGTCAAGTTGATGCGGAAGCTCCGCTCGATCCATCGACGCCTGGAGGTCAGGCGTGATAGATTTTCAGCTGACGCGTAATCAGGCAGGTCGGTTAGTCCTGACACTCGCGGATGGGACGGTGCACGAAGGGGTGCTACCCGTTCGTGCTTTCCCTGTGCATGCGCCCGAAAATTATGTGGCGCTTGTCGGAGTCGAGGGCAAAGAGCTTGTGTGGATTGACGGACTGGGGGATCTGACTGAAGACATGCGTAGTCTGATTTCCGAGGAGATTGCCTCGCGCGAAGTCATGCCAACCGTTTTAAGCATCTCCAACGTTTCGACTTATTCGACCCCCAGTACATGGGACTTGCTGACAGACCGCGGAGCGACGAGATTCGTGCTCAAAGGCGAAGAGGATATACGACGCTTGGCGGGCGCGGCATTGATCATTACCGATAGCCACGGCATGCGGTTTTACGTTGCAGATATGACGCTTCTTGATAAGAATAGCCGCCGGATTCTGGATCGGTTTTTATGATTGAAGCCTTTTTGATGTCGATAGGGATTGTGGCCCTCGCAGAGATGGGCGACAAAACGCAGTTGCTGTCCTTGGTGCTTGGGTTCGCTTAACGCGATTTAACCCAGCATCACGTGGTTTATCGCAACTTAACGAGTTGCTTGCCAAAGTTTTCACCGCGCAGCATCCCCACGAAGGCCTGGGGGGCACTCTCCAAGCCTTCGACGATCGACTCTTTGAATTTAAGTTGTCCGCTCACGACGCGTTCGATTAATTGTGCGCGAATGCCAGGCCACGTGTCGAGTTTGTCCGAGACGATAAAGCCTTGTATGCGTATACGGTTAATGAGAATGGATCGAAGCGTGCGGTGTGCGTGGGGCTCGCGATTGAACTCTGACACCATTCCACATAATGCCACGCGCGAGAACACATTCATTCGGGTGAGCAAGGCTTCAAAAATTTCGCCACCGACGTTTTCAAAGAGGCAGTCAATACCCTGGGGCAGCAAGGTATCGAGCTGATTGTGAAAATCTGGGGCGCGATGGTCTGCGCAGGCGTCAAAACCGAGTTCGTTGACCACGTAATCACACTTTGCCTTGCCCCCGGCGATACCCACGATGCGACAGCCCGCCTGCTTGGCGAGTTGACCTACAACGCTGCCCACCGCTCCCGAGGCGGCATCGACGACGACGGTTTCACCGGCCTTGGGCTGACAGATGTTGATCAGCCCGGTCCAGGCGGTGATGCCAGGCATGCCGAGTACGCCAAGATAGGCTGAGGCCCGCACACGCGTGGTGTCTATCTTTGTGACCGCCTGAGCAGGCATCGTGGCGTATAGGCGCCAGCCACTCGCGGCGAGCACGGTGTCTCCGACTGAAAAAGCGTCCGAACGAGACTCGATGACCGTGCCGACGGCGCCGCCCACCATGACATCGCCTGGATTGACGCCTTTGGCGTAAGACTTTGCGTCAGAGATCCGACTGCGCATGTAAGGGTCCAAGGAGAGCCAATCGTTTTGGATCAACACTTCACCCTCGGCAGGGGTGGGCATCGGAGCCTCAACCAGTTCGAAATTATCGGCGGTTACCCAGCCGGTTGGACGGCTAGCGAGTCGTACACATTTGTTTTGCATGGGAGCCAATTTTTTTCGTTGAATATAGGGTAAACGCTAGGTGTTGCTGGCAATTGTGACATCGGGGTGACTGGTCATACTTTTCAATCTCTAAGCGCTGGAGGGATCTCGTGACTGAAGTGTTTCCCTCAGTCATATTGGATCAGTTTATTCCTAGTGGCAGTCGGTCGGGTCGTTGCAGCGGCGTCTGCGTAACTGTATGACAGGCGTACGAGCAGAGCCGTTCGCTCTTGGCGCTACAGAGCTGGTGGAGCTTGAGCTCTTCTTGATGTGGCGTATGCGCGGGATGGTCATAGAAACGCCGGGCGTTCGTCCTTAACGGGCGAGCAACATTTCACTTGACATGCCTATTGCACTAGCTTGACAATAAACCATCAGTATACGAACTGTTCGTATACAAACGGTTGTGCGAGATGCCCAATGGCCAAGTCGTCAGATACTGATGCAGGTAAAAGTAGAGCAGCCTTGGTTGTCGTACCGACAGTTGGCGCACCGAAGGATTCGAGCGGCGCTGCGCACACCATCTGGGATCGTCCTGGATACCTGATTCGACGGCTACATCAGATTCACGTCGCGATGTTCATCGAACAAGTCGCAGATGGGCAAGTCACCCCAATTCAGTTTGGTTTGCTAAGCGTCTTGATGATGCGTCCTGGTGTCGATCAAGCGACCATTGGGGAAGAGATGGGGCTCGACCCAGCTAATGTTGCTGAAATTTTAAAGCGCCTTGAAAATCGCGGTCTTGTATCGCGCGTAGTTGATCCATTGAATCGGCGTCGCAAACTTTGTTTAACCACACCGGTAGGAAAAAAATTCGTACAGCGCTATCAGCAAGATATGCAGCTGTCGCA
>CANFEI010000114.1 GCA_947445495.1 Alcaligenaceae bacterium | reverse complement strand
GTTTTTATATCAGGATGCAACGCAGCCTGCGCCATTGAAAACTGACCCAAGACGATTGTTGAATATTGAGCCAGGCCGTTGACCCGCTGGGCAATTAATCGATCGTGCTCGGGTCCGCGGTGCCCCAAGAGCTCATCTAATGCGCCCTCCACCATAAAAGAATCGACGTCAGGCTTGAGGTGTTGTGCTGCAGCCATTTCCGACAACTCACTACGCAGCGCCTGTACCGATGGCGTAAAGGTGGTCAGCATCGCGGCCTTACCACCGATCGCCAGCAGCTCTTCGAATAGCGCCTGATTAGGTGTGAGGATCGGAATGCGCTGCAAGGTCTTGAGGTGATTGATGGCCTCACCAAACGCCGAGCAGGTAAACAGGATGGCATCCGCTCCGGCATCGACACAGTACTGCCCGAGCCGAGCAAAGCGCTCGACCATACGCGGTGTCATTTTTCCGTCGATCAACATATCAATCGCAAGCGATTCGTCTAACAAATTGACAATGCTCGCTTCTGGCCACAGCTTCTTAAAACTGTTTGAGGCAGGCGCCATGGAGACATCTACGGCATGCACTAGAAATATTTTGGGCTTCGCATTCATGAAACTATTCCGGCTGAATCCCGGCGTCTTTCACAACCTTCCCCGCCCGCGCGATCTCTGCATCAAGCAAAGCCGCTAGCTCTTTCGGACCACCAATCATTGGGGCGGCACCAATCGATCGGATTTTTGCATCCGTCTCTGGATCCGCCAGTACGATGGCTAACTCCTTGGCTAACCTGTCGATGATCGGCTTAGGCGTCTTAGCGGGAGCAAATACTGCCACCCAGGCGCTGTAGTCAAAGCCAGGCAAACCAAGTTCAGTGACCGTTGGTAATTCTGGAGCCTGTTGCACACGCGTCAAGCTCGTCACCCCAATCGACTTAATTTTGCCAGACCGGATGTTTGGAACCGAGGTCGCAACGGGCTCACAAATAATTTCCAATTGTCCCCCCATCAGATCATTGAGCGCCTGGGGCGAACTCTTATAGTTGATCGTCTTTAAGTCAATACCCGCGGCAGTCTTGAACATTTCCATACAAATCTTGGAACCGACCGTGGCTGTGCCATAGTTAAATTTTCCCGGATTCGCCTTTGCCAGGGCAATAAATTCTTGCAGCGTATTCGCCGGAACGTTAGAGCCAATCACCAAGATGTTGTAGAAATCTTTCAACGCCATCGATACCGGCTCTAAGTCCTTAGTCGGGTGAAACGGCAAGCTCTTACGTAAGTGGAAATTAGCGGCCAAGGTCGTACTAGAGCCAAGCACCAAGGTGTAACCATCCGGGTCCGCCTTTGCACCCGCATTGACGCCGATGACGCCCTCTGCACCCGGACGATTTTCTACCACCACCTGCTGTCCCAAGCGCTGAGAGAGCTTGCCTGCAACAACGCGCGCGACGACATCCGTCGCACCACCCGCCCCGAGCGGAACAATCAGCTTAATCGCTTTAGAGGGATAAACGTCTTGCGCCATGACGCTTGCGCCGCAACCCAGCGCAACGGAAAAAATGCCCATGAGTGTTTTGAATAGCTTAGTCATCTACGTCTCCTTATCGGCTTACCGAAATTTTTCTTCTATTTTTGAAACAACTTTCAAACAGTCGGGATTGATCCGCCATCTAAAGGCAACACAATCCCATTCATAAATTCTGACAACGGGCTTGCGAGCCAAGCCACTGCGCGTGCGACATCTTCAGGCTCCCCCTTGCGCGCCATAAACTCAGGGTTGGCTGTCGCAATCGTTGCGAGTTGTGCGGTCAAGGCATTGAGTCGCTCGGATGCAATGGGGCCTGGCGCGATCGTATTCGCACGAATTCCCTGATGCTGGTAGGCGTCTGCGATCCCTTTTGTGAGCAGATTGATGGCCGCGTTCATGCTACCACCGGGTAAATGAGCAGGTGAAGGTAGTCGCCCTGCTTTACCCGAAATGTTCACGATCGTTCCACCACCTGCCGCAATCATATGGGGTAGCACAGCACGCATCGTTCGCACGTAAACCATCAACTTGCTTTGAAAGGTACGCTCCCAATCTTCATCGGTCAGCTCAGTAAATTTTCCAAAGGTTGGCAAGGCAGTGGAGTTCACCAGAATGTCGATTCGACCTGCCTTGCGCGCGATGACGTCCGCAGCATTGTCTACTGCCAGGGCTTGCGTGGCATCCAGCACCTGCACAGTCGCATGACCGCCTGCGCGCGCAATACGATCACAGACCTCTTGAAGTTTGACTTGGTTACGGCCGCTCAGCCAGACTCGTACGCCTAAGTCCGCCAACATGGTGGCGATGGCTGAACCGATTGCGCCGGAGGCACCCAACACCCAAGCGGTTTTCCCCGAAAGCTTCAGATCAAGATGGGTTGGCTGAACCATACGTCTCCAACTATATTTTTATTCGAGGCACTAGGCCCACGCGTCGCTTGCATCGTTCCACAGGGGGTAGCGCATGTCAAGAACTTGTAGAAGATACGACTAAATATCCAGTAATATCGGACGACAAACGAAAGATGCCTCAGCATCGCAAAGATTAGGAGAAGACATGAACACTAAAATTTTGTTGGGCTGTGCAGCGCTGCTCGCGACAACTTTCACCGTACTCAGCCCCACAACCTCCCACGCCCAGGGCGCCGCGGATCGTCCAATTAACGTCATTATTCCTTTCGCACCGGGTGGTGGGACGGACGTCCTCGCGCGGCGTGTCATGCCAAGGGTTGCCGAAAAACTTGGCACAACGACCACCATCGAAAATAAACCGGGCGCTTCAGGTTCAATTGGCGCTCAATTCGTTGCACGTGCAGCGCCCGACGGAAAAACACTTCTCGTTGGTTCAGTTTCTGAAATTGGAATTAATCCAGGCCTATACCCAAAGCTGCCTTACAACGTTGACCGCGACTTTGTCGCAGTCACGGCTCTGGCCGCTGCGCCGATGGTACTCGTGGCGCATCCCTCTTCAGCCGTCAAGACGGCTGGCGATCTAGTGCGACTGGCTAAAGTCAGCCCAGGGAAAATCAATTTTGGCTCAGCCGGGGCTGGAAGCGGCGCGCACATGGCCGCCGAACTGTTTATCTTTGAGACCAAGATCAAACTCACCCATGTCCCCTATAAAGGTACGGGGGCTGTCACGGCAGACATGCTGGGACAGCAACGTGACATGGTGTTATTTGCACCGCTACCCGCCGTCGCTGGCATCGTGCGCTCTGGTCAACTGGTCGCCATCGCACAAACCGGTAAGCAACGATCCTCTGCGATGCCCGATGTGCCAACCTTTATTGAAGCGGGCGTACCTGGGTTCGATATGGACTACTGGTATGGCTTAGTCGCGCCGGCAAAAACCCCGGCTGATCTTCGCAACAAAATCCATTTGGCCGCTCTCGATATCCTGAGCCAACCAGAGGTAATCGCCGACTTGGCCAAGCTAGGCCTGATTCCAACCATCACAACTGAAAAAGATTTTGCAGACTTCATTCGGGCAGATATGGCGAAGTGGGCACGCGTCGTGAAAGCAGCAGATCTCAAGCTAGACTAATTTATTGGTGAGAATGCATGGGCCGGCCTGGAACATCCAGGTTGGCGATCAACACGCATCCGCTCTCAGATTCAGTAATGAACAGTGTTCGGTTATCTTTGCCGCCGTAGGCCATATTAGTCGTCGCCAAGCCCTCGCATGAATCGATACGCATGATAGGCACGCCCAGCGCAGAAAATCCCCAGACGATTCCAGCACCAACATGGGCGACTATTAAATTGCCCTCAATATCCATGGCCATGCCATCTGGGCCGGTGCCACCGGAAAGTTGGACAAATATTCCTGTGCGAGCGAGTGCCCCATCCGGCGTCAAGTACGAACGCCATACACAATTACCACGCGTCGCCGCGACATAGAGTAGCTTCTCATCGGGACTCATGACAATGCCGTTAGGGCTCGGCACATTGTGCAGGAGTCTTTCCAGGCGTCCCCCAGCATTCAGGCGATAGACCTTGCCATTGGGGTCGTCGATACTGCTTTGCCCTTGATCCGTAAAATACATAGCGCCGTCACAAGCAATAAACAAATCGTTAAGACCTTTAAAGCTCTCTGTCATATAGCGCTCAACAACAGGTAACAAGCTTCCGGCACTGGGATCTAACAACAAGACTCCCAATTTGTGATCGGTGACAAAAATCCTCCCGTCGCGATGTATTTTTAGCCCATTGGGCTCACCGTTATATTCACACAAGACCTCAACATTCCCGGCAGGATCCACACGAAATATTCTGCTGAAGGCAACGTCTACCAAATATAGATTGCCTGCCAAATCAAACGAGGGACCTTCAAGAAAGCAATCTGTTTTGTCTCCGCCCTTCGCCGCTGCACGCCGCTCGGCATTCAGTTGGCCAGGACGACGGAGATGGTCAGGTACTCGAAAAAAGACTTCGGTTTTAATACTTGGGGGTGTCGGATACATTGCGCCTAACCTTATTTTTTATTTGCCAGCAACTGCCCATGGCCTGGAATCGACCAGCCGCCACCAATTAAATTCATCGTGGCCCAGATGGCGCAACTATTTGTACTCAGCACCGGCTTACCGGTGTCTTTTTCGAGAGCCTCAATCACCTCTAATGTCATCCAGTTGCCGCATGCCAAAAATATCGCATCCGCCTCCGGATGATCCGCTTGACGACCAAGGTCGTACGCTGTTTGAGCCGAGAGGTGACCCACTTCAATATTGCTGACAATACCCATCGCCATTTGCCGCAAGACACGCACGCCGCTGGCTTCAATGAACGCAGCAACGGTTTGATTGGTGCCTTCGCCCCACGGCGCTGCCAATACGATCTTCTTGATATTCAATAGCGAAAAGGCTTCCAACATTGCCGTGGCGGCTGTTGTCGCCGGCTTGCCGCATGCTTGTTCAATACGCGCACAAATTTTTTTGTCATAGCCCTTGCCTAAACGTGTCGAAGGCGCCGTAGCAGAAAGCACCACCGCATCGACTGCGGCATCCTTGAGTTTCTCGGCCTCCGATTCAAGCTCGGCCACGATTTTGATCGTCGATTCAGGATCAATATTGCGCAAGGTCAGGCGCGCACAATGCAACGATACATCGTCTGGTAATACCTCAGCGAACTCTGGCTCTTGAGTCGTGTTCGAAGACGGTAATAACAAGCCGAAACGTTTTGTTTTTTTTAT